>DAOUVR010000088.1 GCA_030667555.1 Dehalococcoidia bacterium | reverse complement strand
TATCTATGTAGAAGATGAATGCTTGACCGTCGTGAACCACGTGCTTGTAGAGGAGTGCCATCTTCACCAGGTACATGCAGCACACCCTGGAGCAATAGGGGACACCATGTTCCGGGTCACGCGAGCCGCAACAGGAGATGAATGCTATTGTCTTGGGCTCCCTGCCATCGGATGGTCTTATGACTTTGCCTGCGGTAGGGCCTGCGGGACAAAGGATGCGCTCGAACTCAATTCCCTCGAGGATGTCTGGGTCCAGGTCGTATTCTTTGATCGCACTCTTGGGCATGAGGTCAAAACCTGAAGCTACAACGATTGCTCCAACTTCTATTTCTAAGAAGCTGTCTTGCTGGTCGAAGTCAATGGCCTTGTTAGGACATGTGTCCACACACACCTCACACTTGCCCTTGGTGAAATGAAGGCAATGTTCCCTGTCGATGATAGGTCTCATAGGGACGGCTTGAGCGTGCGGGACCCAGATTGCTCTGCGATGTGCCTGTCTCTTTGGCATGTCCAGATATCGTTCGTATTCGGACAGGACCCTGGGTGGGCACTTCTCGGTGCACATTAGGCAGCCATTACACTTGTCCCAATCGACATATGCCGCCTTTCTTCGAATTCTGACCTTGAACTTCCCGATACTTCCCGTGATTTCCTCAATCTCGCTATGGGCATAGATGGTTATGTTATCGTGCTGACCAGTGTCTGTCATCAGCGGGGTCTCAATGCACTGTGGGCAGTCCAGTGTGGGGAATGTCTCCGAGTACTGGATCATGTGTCCTCCGATGCTGTGCGTCCTTTCCACGAGGATGACCTGATAGCCACCATCAGCGATATCCAATGATGCTCGGATTCCGGCGATGCCGCCGCCGATAACGAGCACCTTCTTGGTAATCGGCACCTTGGTGCGCACAGGGGGCAGGCTAGCCTTCAGACTCTCCAGGGCGCTCTCGATAGCCTCGATAGCTCTCTGCGTAGTCTCCTTGATACCATTGTGGCTCCTGATGTCAACAACTTGAATCTGGTGAGCTTCAAGGCCAGCGGATGTCACATCCCGGCGTAATACCTCTTCGTGAAGAACCGGGGAGCAACTGGTGATCAACACTCCGTCTAATTTTTCGTTCTTAATTGCATCCTTGACTTGCTCCAGCCCTGGCGCGATGCACAGATCTTCGTAAGCTGCGGTATGGACTACGCCTGGTTTCTTGCTGATAGCCTCCACAACTGGCTTAGTGTCTATAGATGCCATAAGCTTACAATGGCAGATAAAAACACCGATCCGTTCCATGCTAATGCCTAAATAGCTCCTTACTTTCCAGTAGTGGTTGTGGGTCTACATAGTTCAGCTCAAAGTGGCATACTTCAGGGTCCAGCCCAAGTGCCAGAGCAAGAAGCTGGGAAAAGTAGAGTATGGGTATTCCTTTGAACTCACTGTGCGTATGCATCAATTCCTTCTGCTTTTGGCCGAGGTTGGCATCGCAAAGTGGGCAGCTCAGGACTATGGCATCAGCCTTCCTACGCACTGCCGAACTCAGAATATCCCAGGCGCGCTGTGAGACGAAATCTGGATTGCTTATTATTTGATAAGAGCCGCAGCATTCGGTGGCATAGGGGAAGTCCACGATATCGGCGCCCAGAGCTTTGAGCAAATCTCCCATTATGGTGGGTCTTTCCACATCATCTATAGCTATATCTTGTGGTCGGAGCAAGGTGCATCCGTAATACGGTGCCACTTTCAGTCCAGTCAGGGGGACCTGCACCTTCTCAGTGATGCTTTCCCACCCTATATCATCCCTTAATACCTCCAGAAGGTGAACCACCTCAACATCACCTTCATAGTCTATCTCTTCCTCCATGAAGGTATTGATGGTATGCATCTTTTCCGGGTTATTTGTTACCAGCAGGTCGGCTCTCTTCAATGTGTTGTAACAAAAGGAACATATGGTCACTACTTTGTCACTTCCCGTTTCTTTTACTCGAATGAGGTTGCGAACCGGGGCTAGCTGATGTAGCTCTTCATCGCCGGCAAAGGAATACACCGTCCCACAGCAATTCCACCTTGGCAGCTCAGCCAGCTCTATTCCCAGGGCTGCCAGGGAGGCGATTGCAGAATCTTCCGCGTTCTTGGCTTTTGTCTTTAAGGTGCATCCTGGATAATAGCTCAGCTTCATCCTTTTCTCCTCAGGCAGTAAGCTTTCTGAAGCCACCAACCATGGCAAGCTGGGGGAGTTCGGCGATGGTTTCCTTAGGGATTTCTGGTATTTGTACTTGATCGATATTCTTCCTCGAAGTGATAAGTCTCAGGGCTTCCATCACCCTTGCGAGGTCCACGCCCCTGGGGCAGCGGACTGAACAGGTGATGCATGAGGCGCATATCCAGATAGTGTTTGCTTTGGTGATATCATCTTCCAAGCCCAACTGCGCTAATCTGATAATCTGATTGGGAAGCAAGTCCATAGCGAAGCACATGGGGCAGCCTGCCGAGCACT
This sequence comes from Dehalococcoidia bacterium, assembly GCA_030667555.1. Taxonomy (GTDB): domain Bacteria; phylum Chloroflexota; class Dehalococcoidia; order E44-bin15; family E44-bin15; genus DAOUVR01. Next base: position 2,930 of record DAOUVR010000088.1, on the reverse strand, counting down.
TGCCGCATTGATAACAGGAGGGAAGCGTTTGCTCGCTGATAGCCTCAACCTTCTTGACAAAATCGCTGTATAGCGTCTCAGTTGAAATCACTGTTCTCATCTAAAGTACTTCCTCCTTGACCCGAGCGCTATGGCACTGCAGGTTGACAGCCACCGGGAGGGCACTGATATGGCAGGGAATGACCTCGGCATGCACCGCTAGGGCAGTGACAGTTCCGCCAAACCCTACAGGACCAATGCCCAATTCATTTACCCTCTCCAGTATCTCCCTTTCCAGTGCTGCTACCTCAGGGTCAGGGTTGGGCTCACCAACCTTGCGCAAGAGCGCCTTCTTTGCCAGTATCATTGTCCTTCCTGCTGTTCCCCCGATCCCCAAGCCGACGATGACCGGAGGGCAGGGATTGCTTCCCGCTTCTTCCACAGCCCTCACCACGAAGTTGATGACGCCTTGCCGACCCTCTTCCGGTTTGAGCACAGTGAGGCGGCTGGTGTTCTCGCTGCCTCCTCCCTTAGGCAAGACCGTAATGCGGAGATTGTCGCCACTCACTATCTCGGTATGGACCATGGCTGGGGTATTATCGTTTGTGTTCACCCTGGCTGAGAAGGGCTGCGTTACCATGGACTTTCGCAGGTAGCCCTGGTTGTAGCCCTGGCGTACCCCCTCATGGACCGCTTCGTTGACGTCACCGCCGACGATATGGAGATCCTGGCCCAGTTCCAGATAGACCACCACGATTCCGGTGTCCTGGCACAGCGGGATTTCCTCTCTTGCTGCGATTTCGGCGTTTTCTAGCATTCGAGCAAGGGCTCGACGTCCCAGGGGGGACTTCTCTCTATCTATCGCCCGTGTCAGCGCGGCTAAGACGTCCTCGCCGAGGTAGTAATTTGCCTCTTGACACAGACGAGCTACCGTCTCAGTTATTCTTTTCGACTCAATCTCCCTCACTTTTTTATCCCAGCTTCATTAAATCCACCAGTTCCCTCACCGCCTCAGCCGACTTCTTCAACGCCGCATGCTCCTCTGGAGTAAGCTTTATCTCGATAATCTGCTCGATGCCGTTAGCTCCCAGCTTCACCGGGACACTAACAAATACCCCATCGATGTCATATTCGCCCTCAAGGAAGACAGAACAAGGGAGAATCCGTTTTTTGTCAAGAACTATTGAATGCACCATCTGAGCCGCTGCCGCCGACGGAGCGTAGAAGGCGCTTGCGCCTTTGACGAGGCTTACGATCTCGGCGCCGCCCTTTGTCGTGCGCTCAACGATGCGGTCGACGGTCTCCTTGGGCAGAAGCTCAGTTATTGGTATGCCGCCAACAGTGGTGAGCCTTGGAATGGCCACCATGGTATCGCCATGACCCCCTAGGACACAGGCATGTACGTCCTCCACGGAGACGTCCAACTCCGTGGCGAGGAAGCTTGTAAACCTGGCTGTATCAAGAACACCAGACTGGCCGAGGACACGGTTTCTGGGGAACTTGCTCACATGAAGCGTGAGTTGAGCCATGGCATCCAGTGGGTTGGAGACCACAATGATGATACAGTCGGCGGAGTATCTGACTATGCTCTCGGTGACACGTTTTACGGTCTCCATATTGGCGAGAAGAAGATCATCGCGGCTCATCCCGGGTTTCCTCGACACTCCCGAAGTAATGACTACGATGTCGGAATCCGCCGTCTCCTCATAGCTATTGGTGCCGATGATGCGGGAATCAGAGGCAATCATCGCGCTGCTCTGTTGTATATCGAGCGCCTTCCCTTGAGGCAATCCCTCAACCGCTGATACCCACACCACGTTGGCGTATCCCTTCTCAGCGATTCGCTGCACGCAAGTGGAGCCTACATTTCCAGCGCCAACTATGGTTATTTTCTTTCGCATTGCGCAACTCCTCCATCTTTTAGATTACTGTATGAGCCACCTGGGATGTGACCGCCGTTGCAGCATTATCGCGGTCGCGGTTCATTTTATAGGTAACTGATTTACCGTCAGTTATGACTTGCGCTATTGCCCTCTCTATCATGTCGGCCGCCTCAGTCTCCAGGGTATTGGCCTCGGGGGCGAGTCCTAGACCACCGATGAGTCCAGCACAAAGCTGGGAGACGATGTCCTCGTAGAAGGTGGACGCTCCTGAAGATGTATTACGAGGATGGAAGCACGGACAAAGGTCAAACTGTTTTCTAGATGCCATATCAACACCAGGAAGGCCTGAAAATGACGACCTACCGATGGGGCCCTTATGGGCTGTCCCATTCCTCGCAATAGAGCCGAAGAGATAATGAAGCGGAGGGGTGCGGTATATATCCTGCGCTATATAACCAGCGAAGGTCAGATCCCGGTGGTACTGAACTCCTGTTTTCCGAAGAACTCTAACTGTCCCCTTGGCAACCTCAAGACAGATGCCATCGCCTGGGATCAGGGTAATACTATGTATGAAGATGCATCTCCTTTCCGAGCCTAGAAATCGATATCTCCGTACTTTCTAGTATACGAAATAAGCCTACCCTCGTCAAGAATTCTCAGCATTATATCGGGGAACTTACTAAGGGAAATCTTGCCTCCGTGATTGGGGCCTTCAGCCGTGATACCTCTGAGGTCGATTTCGAGTTCATCTCTTTCGTTTATCTTATCGGTGTCGCATAAGGGAACATGCAAGCATGAGTTGATAACGTTACCAATGAGGATGCATACTGCTGATTTCGCCAGGACAACGCTGCCCCCGGCCATCTTGATAACGACAGCGGTGTGCTCCCTGCGTGAGCCGAGACCGAATACTAGCTCATTGCCCTCTAGAGAGGGATGTTCGAATGCTTCTTGGGAGGGAGTGAGTCCTGCTTATTCTGGAGCATTTCCAAAGCATTTATTAGCATGGGACGTGTCTCCCTGGGGTCGATAACATCATCGATATAGCCAAGGGCTGCGGCTACATAC
>DAOUVR010000163.1 GCA_030667555.1 Dehalococcoidia bacterium | reverse complement strand
TAGTAGTTCGAGAGCTTACCGGCGGGCTTTACTATGGCAAACCGAAGAAGCAGTGGCAGACCGCCGCAGGCCGAAAGGCGGTCGATAGCCTTGTATACTACGAAAAGGAGATACAACGCATTCTTAGGGTTGGTTTTGAGCTTGCCAGAACGCGGCGCCAAAAATTGACATCAGTGGACAAGGCCAATGTGCTGGAATCGTCGCGGTTGTGGCGCCAGATCGCTATAGAGATATCGTCAGATTATCCCGATGTCGAGCTTCAACATATGCTGGTCGATGCTTGTGCTATGAGGTTAATCCAGCGCCCCGCCGAGCTCGATGTCATCGTAACTGAGAACATGTTCGGCGACATATTGACCGATGAGGCTTCCATGCTCGCTGGTTCTATGGGCATGTTGCCATCGGCGAGCCTGGCGGGAATACCTAAAGATGGCGAGCGGATCTTTGGTATGTATGAGCCGATACATGGCAGCGCCCCGAGACGGGCGGGGCAGAACATGGCCAACCCAATCGCCACAATCCTCTCACTTGCTATGATGCTTCGCTATTCGCTGGGTCTGGTACAGGAAGCCGAGGCAGTAGAAAAGGCGGTTAACGATGTTTTGGAACAGGGCTACCGCACCTATGATATAACGGCCGAAGGCAAGACCAAGGTAGGCACCAGGGAGATGGGTGATTTGGTGGCGGGGCAGATAGTCTGATGTTCGGGAATAGCAAGGGGAGCTAATCGATGAAGCGGATCCAGCTTTATGACACCACATTGCGCGATGGAGCGGGACGGGAGGGTATATCCTTCAGCGTTGAAGACAAGCTCAAGATTGCGAGAAAGCTTGATGAGCTTGGCATAGACTTTATCGAGGGGGGATGGCCAGGGGCAAACCCCAAGGACGAGGAGTTTTTCACCAGGGCCTCTGAGATGGCTCTCTCCAAAGCTGTACTCGTTGCCTTTGGCAGCACCAGAAGGCCCGATGAAAAGGCTGAAAAAGACCCCACACTTCGTGCCCTGTTGGATGCCAGAACAAGCGTGATAACACTGGTGGGCAAGAGCTGGGACCATCATGTAACCGGAGTTCTGGAGACTACTTTAGACGGAAACCTCAGCATGATCGCTGACTCTGTGGCCTATCTCAAATCGAAAGGCAAAAGGGTCTTCTTCGATGCTGAGCACTTCTTCGATGGCTACAAATCGAATCCTAAATACGCTCTGAAGACGGTCAATGCTGCTGCTGAAGCGGGGGCTGAATGTGTCATCTTGTGCGATACAAACGGTGGGGCATTGCCGGCGGATGTGACTGTCGCTGTCAAGGCGGCGCGAAAGGTAACCAAAGCCAAGCTAGGCATCCACGCCCATAACGATGCTGAACTTGCCGTGGCCAACACCTTAGCCGCGGTCCAGGCGGGAGCAACTCAGGTTCAAGGCACCATCAACGGCTACGGGGAGCGCTGTGGAAATGCTAACCTGTGCTCTGTCATCCCTGCTCTGAAGCTAAAGATGGGCATCGATTGTATCACCTACAAGCAGCTTGCCAGGCTGACTGAGGTCGCTCATTTTGTGAGCGAGGTGGCCAATCTGACCCTTGATAGCCACCTTCCCTACGTGGGGGCCAGTGCCTTCAGCCATAAGGCTGGCCTCCATATTGCTGCCATGATGAAGTGGGAGGAAAGCTATCACCATATCAACCCCAAATCGGTGGGAAACGAATGGCGAACATTGGTGTCTGAGCTGTCGGGCAAGGGAGTCATCATACGGAAGGCCAGGGAGAGGGGATTAGATCTGACCCATCAGGATGAACAGGCACATGCCATATTGGAACGGGTAAAATTCATGGAGAGCCGTGGCTTCCAGTATGACGGTGCTGAGGCCTCCTTTGAGCTGCTCATCTACCGCTCTCAGCCTGACTATCGTCCACCGTTTGAGCTGGTCGATTTCATGGTAGTGGTGGAAAAGAGGCGACGCCCTGCTACTGTGACGAACGAGGAGGAGCTGTTATCCGAAGCGACAGTCAAGGTGAAAGTGGGCAACGACATAATTCACACCGCCGCCGAAGGGAACGGCCCGGTGAATGCCCTGGATGCCGCGTTGCGTAAGGCGCTTCTAGTGTTCTATCCTCGATTGGCACCGGTGAGGCTGGTTGACTACAAAGTTCGCGTGATAGAAGAAACGGCAGGCACGGAATCACGGGTGCGCGTCCTCATTGAATCGAGCGATGGGGAGCATGAGTGGCGGACGGTGGGCAGTTCCACCAACATTATCGAGGCGAGCTACCTGGCGCTGGCCGATAGCCTGGAGTACTGGCTGCTGAAAAACGCGGAGAAGGCGTAGTTATCCGTTGTGCCACGCCAGCAATATCACGAGCCCCAGAGTTGGGCGCTGGCTTCCGAGGTGACGATTCGATAGACATCCTGGAGGGGAAGTCCGTGTTCCTCAGCGAGGCGGCGGCAATCCTCGAACTCAGGCGATAATCCAATCCGCTTCCCTTGAAGACACTTCACCTTCACCATAACCGTGCCAAGGCTGGAATTGAACGGGACCATCTCGCGCTCACATTCATGGCGCTCCATCCGCTGCACCCGAACCCCCAATGTGGATGTCTCTCGGAGTATCGTCTCCAACATCTGCCCTTCCGCTTCAGGTGAAGAAAGCACGCTAAGCATCACCGCTGGGCGGTTCTTTTTCATCTGGATCGGGGTGAACCAAACATCCAGTGCGCCCTGTTCAAACAGACGGTCCATGACATAGCCGTAAAGCTCCGAGCTCATGTCGTCGATATTGGTCTCCAGAAGCAGAAGCGGGCGCTCTTTCTGAGTCATTTGCCCGATCCAGAGAGGGAGCACGTTGGGGATAGCTTCAATCTCCCGCGTTCCCACGCCATAGCCGATGCACTCCAGTGAGAATAGGGGGTTCTTAAAAGAGGCCAGGGTGGTAGTAATGGCCGCTCCGGTGGGGGTGACTAACTCCCCCATGTCAGGGGAGGCGCTAGGCCGAACAGGTGCCCTCGATGAGGCGATAAGCTCCAGGGTCGCAGGCGCAGGAATAGGAATGATGCCGTGCTCAGTCT
>DAOUVR010000035.1 GCA_030667555.1 Dehalococcoidia bacterium | reverse complement strand
TCGCCAGTGTCGCTGCGTCACTATTCAGTTCCTGGCTGCTCAGCCCGTCCGAAACTCTCGATGTCTCCGTAGGCATCACCCTCGGCTCCATGCTACTTGGGCTCGGCTTAGCCGTTATCGCTGGAGCTCTGGGCAGTCTCTATCCAGCCTGGAGAGCATCTCGGGTGAGCCCCATGGAGGCATTAAGACGTGAGTAGTCCCATTTCACCAACAATCGGAGGTTTTAAGGTATGGCTAAACCAATCTTGAAGACAATCGGCTTGAGCAAGACATTCGAAACGAACGGTAGTAAGGTTCAGGCCCTCTCAAGGGTGAACCTCGAAGTTATGAGGGGGGATTTTCTGGCGATTATGGGACCCTCAGGCTCAGGCAAAACTACCTTACTCACCCTGCTGGGATGCCTCGATAAGCCAACCACAGGAAGAGTACTTTTAGGGTCAACGGGCTTAAACGTTACCGCTATACCAGAGGCCGCCCTGTACAGGATAAGAAGGAAGAACCTGGGATTCATCTTTCAAAACTTCAACTTGCTGCCAAGCCTCACCGCTCTTGAAAACGTCGAACTCCCCATGGAGGGTTTGATAAAGTCGGCAAAACGAAGAAGGAAAAGGGCCCGTGTCCTATTACGCATGCTAGAGATGTCACACCGAGAAAAACACAAGCCCCCACAGTTGAGCGCTGGAGAACAACAAAGGGTCGCTATCGCCCGCGCCCTGGCCAACGGACCCGCTCTAATCCTGGCAGACGAACCCACCGGCAATCTGGACTGGGAGACAAGTGTAAGCATCGTGAATATGATGCGCAAACTGGCCACAGAACAAAAACGCACCATCATTATGGTGACCCACGACCCTCATATGTCTTCATTTGCCAGCAGAAAGCTTTTCATTAGAGATGGTAAGCTCCTCAAGGAAGACCCCGTCTATGACGAGGCCTTAAGGTTTTCTCCATGACCTTGATTGCTTGCTGACAACCAAGTTGTACCGCTGCTTTGTTTCGGCTGCGCTCAGACTATTTGCCACTACTCCACCTATTCTCCGGCGAACAGCCGCCGCGGGTTTTCCACCATCATCATATTGATGTTTTCATCGGTCACCCCCGCCTCCTTGAGGGCGGGAATGATGTTCTCAAACACATGGCTGTAGGACCAGTTGGCGAGCAGTGTCTTAGCAATATCGGGCAACTCAACGGAGCGGCCGAGCCAGTAGGGCGAATAGTCATGGGAAAGCATGATGCGGTTGGCGTAACCGATGCCGATGAGGCCGATGATACAGGCCTTGCGCAGGGCATCGCGGAACATAATTTCAATCCCCAGTCGGTCAAAGGCGATGTAGACCCCCTTATCCAGAATGGATGTATGGTATTGCAGATTTGCGTTGCCACCGATGTGGCCGATCATGATGCGCCTGGGGTCAGCCCCCTCAGAGATCAGCAGGTCTGCCTGTTCTGGCCCCATGGTGCCAGCCTCGGTGTGAGTGATAATGGGCACACCCGTCTCCTTTTGTGCTCTGGCTGCTGCACGGAGAACCCTCTCTTCATAATCAGATATCTCTCCACGACCTGTGGCCACCTTGATGACGCCGGCCTTGACTCCTGTATCTTCGATACCCTGTGTTATCTCCTTCATAAACGTCTCGTATATCTCGGTGGTGGTGTCGACTAGCTGACTGCGAAACTTGAGGTAGGCAGGTTTCCCCATGGCCTCCATATATAGTCCGGTGGCACAGATGACGTTTATGCCCAATCTATCGGAGACCATCCTATCCAGCTCCACGTCTCTGTTGAGATCGATGGGCGTGGCGTCAACCATCGTCTTCAACCCGTAAGCCTTGGCCTGTTCCAAAGCCTCCACACAAACGGTAGCGATCGCTTCTCGGTCATAGGGTGCAGCCAGCGCATCACACTCCCAGCCCGGGTATGCCAAGATGAGGTGCTCATGAATCAAGGTCACCCCCAGCTCATCCGAAGAGATGGGGCCCAGCACTGTATTGATCATAGCCATCGTGTTCCTCCTTCCCATTTCAACTCGGCTAGAGTATATGATTTGGAGCTATCCAGTCAATGAGCACAAATCCAAAGAGGCTTCGCTCTGGCGGCGGCCTGGGGCTGTCTCCCTGTAACAAGTACCATAGCGGGTATGTCGATTGAAATACGATTAGTTTGTTCCACCCTCAATGATAGATATCTTATTGTTGTTGCGAGGTCTTCAACGATGAATTAATTCTGGGGAAGAACTGAGAGTTGCCAATCCTCCCTCCCCTGGCGGGAGGGAGTAAGAGGGAGGGGGTAATCTCACCCTCACCTAACCCTCTCCCGTCAAGGGAGAGGGAATACACATGGGGAATCAAGAGGCTTCTCCTTCAAAAGAGGTCTGGGGGTGTCCCCAGCAACTCATCCTAGGGCGGGTGGGACGAAATATACTGGACGAGCACCTCGGCTTGCTTCAAATTGCCTCTTTGCGTATAATCCCTATTAGTGAATGGCCCTGATGTTTGTGGGTGGAGGTTTTAACGGTGCCTATCTATGAATACCGCTGCAATAACTGCCGAAGAAAGGTAAGCATCTTGCTACGAAGCCTCTCCGCATCCCCTACATGCCCTTCCTGCGGTAGCGAGGACCTGAGCCGACTTTTCTCTACCTTCAGCGTCCGCGGTACATACAAGGATATGTATGATGATATCCTCTCCGACAACCAGTTGACGTCTGGCTTGATGCGCAATGACCCCAGGGCTCTGGCAGAGTGGAATAGGAAAATGACCCGAGGCATGGAGGATAATGAAATCACTCCGGACTATGAAGAGGCATTAGACCAAATGGACCATGGGATAATGCCCGAGATGCCCGTCGGTGAAATGCCCACCGAAGATTCGGAATGAGGTAAAACGACTATGCCCATCTATGAGTTCCGTTGCAGTGGTTGCCAGAAGAAGGTAAGTATCTTCACCAGGAGCATCGCTGACCCCCTATCCCCAGAATGCCCCCACTGCGGCAGCACCGAGCTCGTTCGACTGGTCTCCGGTTTCGCATATCACAGTACGGCAAACGTTTGGACTGACGACAAGGGTCCTCCTCCGGCCATGGGAGGGCCAGATTATTACAAAGACCCCCGCAATATCGGGCTTTGGACTGAGCACAGGCTGAAGCAACTGGGAATGGATATGCGCAGCGAGGAGTACCAGAAGACCTTCTCCGAGGCCCGAGAGATGATCGACGCTGCAAGAGAAGGTGAGATGCCCGACGCCATCAAAGACGTCTAAGTAAAATGCTACGCCTTATCGACGCCAACCTTAACCGTATGAGCGAGGGGCTACGCACCCTCGAAGATGTCGCCCGTTTCCTTCTCGACGATGCCACACTAACCGCCAAGCTAAAGTACCTGCGCCATGGACTCGCGGTCGAGGACGCCTCGCTAAAGAGGAACCTGCTCTCCGCTCGGGATTCAGCAGATGATGTGGGCGCCTTCGCCGAGGCGGACAGCGAGGCGCAACGGCAAGACCTTCCCAGCATCGTCACCGCTAACGCAAGGAGGGTGGAAGAATCTCTGCGAGTTTTGGAGGAGTTTGCTAAGCTTCCCGAAATCATGCTAGAATCGGCGAGATTTAAGCAAGCGCGCTTCGCCCTATATGAGATAGAGCGAGAGCTGACTGCAAAGATTCTCCGCCGCCAAAAGAGGATCGCCGGTCTCTATGTGATCATCGACACTGAGGCATTAAGGGGAAGGGATCAAGTGGAGGTTGCTAAACAGGCGATTAGCGGCGGGGCAAAAGCGATCCAACTACGGGACAAGAACCGCAATAAAGGAGAGATACTGTCAAAGGCGAGGGAACTAAAAGCGCTCTGCGCTCAGTCCGACGTGTTATTCATCGTGAATGATTACCTCGATATAGCTATCGCCTCGGATGCCGACGGCCTTCACCTCGGGCAAGAAGATCTCCCCGTTTCCACGGCACGCCAGCTAATTCCCATCGACAGAATCATAGGCTGCTCAACCAAAACCATCGCAGCAGCTCTTCAAGCTCAGACCGATGGCGCTGACTACGTTGCCGTAGGCTCTATGTACCCGACCGCATCGAAGACCGATACTCATGTAGTAGGGCTTGAGACCCTCCACCAGATCAGGGAGGCGATATCGATCCCTATAGTCGCCATCGGTGGCATCGATGCGAAAAATGCCGGCGAGGTGATGGCGGCTGGGGCAGACTCAGTTGCCGTGATCAGCGCCGTGCTGGGGGCAGAGGATGTGGAGGAAGCGACACGTCAACTAGCCCAGAGTATGGAGGTAAACTGAATGGAAAAGCTAACAGCCAGGCTGGAACAAATTGCCGAGAAGGCGCGCGCCTCCCTGTCAACCAAGGATGCCGCCCGTGAGAAAGCGCTTCGGTTCTCCAGAGATATCGTTCGCTACTCTGCCGATGCCATTCGCTCGGTGCACCGTGGCGACTACGAGGAAGCCAAGTCCCGATTAACCGCGGCTAATGCTCTGCTCAAAGAGATAGACGACGCTCTGGTCGATCACCCACAGTTTCTTTATACCGGCTTCGTTTTCAGTGCCCAGAAGGAATATGTTGAGGGCTGCATTACCCTGGGGTTGATCACCGGGAATTCTATCCCAGACCCTGATGAGCTGGGCATCGATTATGCCGCTTATCTCAATGGTCTCGGAGAGGCGATCGGGGAGCTAAGGCGTCATGTCCTCGATCTCATCAGAAAAGGAGATATCGCACGCTGCGAGGAGGTGCTCGCAGCTATGGACGACATGTATGGAGTGATGGTGACCATGGATTTCCCCGAGGCAATGACTGGAGGGCTAAGGAGAACCACCGATGCGGTGCGAGGCATACTGGAACGTACCAGAGGTGACCTGACCATCGCCCTCAGGCAGTGGGACCTGGAGAAAAAGCTTGCCGCCTTCGAAGAGAGATTGGGAACCTCTGGCCAGTTTTCTAAAAACGACTCCCCTTAAGCCCGCGCATAGAGATATAGTTAGCGCTAGTCGAAGCCGAAGTTGCAGGAGGTCGAAACATGGATCCAGTCATTATTGCAGTAATTGCGGGTGCTTTGTGTTTTGCTTTTGCCGCATTTCTTGCCATGTATATATTGAGGCAGGACCAGGGCTCGGAGAGGATGAGGGAGATCTCACAAGCCATCAAAGAGGGCGCCATGGCCTTTCTGAGAAGGGAATATCAAGTACTGGCCGTCTTTGTGGTGGTGATTGCTATCATTCTCGGGGTAGTTCCATATCTCGGCTGGTGGGTTGCCCTGTCCTTCGTTTTTGGCGCTGTTTGCTCCGGGGTGGCTGGATTCATCGGCATGAACATGGCGATAAGGTCCAATGCCAGAACGGCTGCCGCAGCCGAGAAGAGCCTGAACCAGGGCTTGCGAGTCTCCTTCCGCAGTGGCGCAGTAATGGGGATTTGTGTCGTCGGAATTGGCATCATAGGCCTGAGCGTCCTCTATTTCGCCTTTCATGGAAGCGTTGACTTCCTCCAGATTATCCCCGGCTTCGGCTTTGGCGCCTCTGGAGTGGCTATCTTCGCCAGGGTCGGAGGTGGCATCTATACCAACGCAGCCGATACTGGAGCCGACATTGTTGGAAAGGTGGAGCAGGGCATCCCCGAGGACGACCCGCGAAACGCTGCAGTCATTGCTGACCTTGTCGGCGATAATGTCGGCGATGTCGCTGGCATGGGCGCCGACCTATTCGAGTCCTATGTAGACTCCATCATTGCCACCATGACTCTGGCTACAGTAGCGGTAGTAGCCGGCCTGGCCTCCACCGAGACGGCATGGTGGTTGCCGATGATGATTGCCACTGGTGGCATCGTCGCTTCCATAATTGGGGTGTTTTGTGTCAGGGTAGGCAAAAAGGCTGAGATGAGCGCCCTGCTTAACGCCCTGCGCCGTGGTACATTCGCCGCATCCATCCTGACCGCCGCCTTTGCCGCCCTCACCATATATTTCCTTGGCGCCGGTTGGGGGATACTGTGGGCAGTCCTTGCCGGTCTAATCGCTGGTATGGTCATTGGCGAGAGTACTAACTACTTCACCTCTTATGCCTTCGGACCAACACGCCGCGTATCACAGGCATCTCAAACTGGAGCAGGAACCACGATAACCAGCGGGTTCGCCAATGGGCTGATGAGCACCCTGCCCCCCATTATCCTCATAGTTATAGCCATCTTGGTGGCCCACTATTTCGCCGGTATGTACGGCATCGCCATAGCAGGGATTGGCATGCTCTCCACGCTGGGGATCACTCTGGCCACCGATGCCTATGGTCCCGTAGCCGATAACGCCGGCGGCATCGTGGAGATGTCAGACTTGCCCCCCGAGATCAGGGAGAGGACAGACGCCCTGGACGCCCTTGGTAATACCACAGCGGCGACAGGAAAGGGATTTGCCATCGGGGCAGCGGGACTAACTGCCCTCGCTTTGATGTTGTCCTATACCCAGGCGGTGGGCATTGGATTTGGCGACATCAGTCTGCTCGATCCCTACGTGGTTGCCGGCATATTCCTTGGCGTCCTGATGCCGGCCATCTTCTGCGCTCTAACCCTCAACGCAGTAGGCACAACCGCCTTTACCATTATCAACGAGGTCCGTCGCCAGTTCCGCGAGATCAAGGGCCTGATGGAAGGTGAAGCGAGGCCTGAGTATGGAAAATGCGTCGATATATGCACTAAGGCAGCACTCAAGCAAATGATCTTGCCCAGTCTTCTAACCATTGTAGCGCCCGTTCTCATCGGCCTTATTCTAGGACCGCGGGCGCTCGCTGGCTTTCTAATCGGTGCCATCGCCGCTGGGTTCCTCATTGCGGTGATGATGGCCAACGCCGGTGGCTCATGGGACAATGCCAAGAAGTGGATCGAGGCCGGTCACTTTGGTGGCAAGGGGTCAGATGCTCATAAGGCGGCGGTTGTCGGGGACACGGTCGGCGACCCATTCAAAGATACATCAGGGCCTTCGCTGAACATCATGATAAAGCTGATGTCGATAATTGCGCTGGTCATGGCGCCTGTTCTGGTAAGCGTGGGCGGACTGCTCGGCTAGAGCGCAACATAAGGTTCAATACTAGCAGAAGACGGTTCACGTACACACGTCTCACGCATGAGCCAGACACCGTTCGCGGTGAGCACTCACCGTTCGCGGCGATCTTCCACCGTTCATGGTGAGCACCCAGCCGTCCTCGGCGATCTTCCACCGTTCGTGGTGAGCCTGTCGAACCATGAACCACCCTTCGACAGGCCTGTCCTGAGTCTATCGAAGGGCTCGGGTCGAACGGAAGAAGCCTGAACCACGTGGCATATCCATCTTCCATGCTGAGCCCTCTGGCGCCCCTTACGCCACGCCTGTCAGGTCACAGGCGCGCCACCCACTAAGACGATCCGCCGTCCAGAGGTTTCGATCTCAAGATTGCGCTGCGCCCGCCAGCCTTCCGTGCTCAATCCAGCATGGTATGATAGCTCATACAGGTGATTATGTGAGCTAACAAGAGTATTCGGACTATCTCAACGTGTTATTATCCTCACAATCGCTCCAAATACCTGCTAATTGATACTATTGCCCTTGACTAAACCGAATGAGTATTCTATAATAAAAATGAACGTTCGTTTTACTAGGAGGCTGCAATGCCCCAAGTACGGGAAGCATACCGTGAAGCTCGCCGCAAGCAGATAATCGATGCGGCATATCGCTGTTTCGCTGAGAAAGGGTTTCAGAAAACGACCGTGAGGGACATCTGCAAGGCCGCCAACCTTAGCGTTGGCGCGGTCTACAACTACTTCCGCAGCAAGGACGACATCATTGCCGCCAGCGGAGAGGAAGACCAGAGGCGAATCGCAGAAATGATCTCGTCGGCCGCGGCGGCTGACCCCGAGGACCCGCTGGGGAACCTCGTGCGGGTTTTCCTTCCGCTAGCCAACGAGCCGGAGTTCGTGCGGGACGCCGTTGTCACATTTGACCTCTGTTCACAGTCCAGCCGTGATCCCGAGATTGCCGAGGGCTTTCGCAAGACGTTGGATGCAGCTCTCGACCACCTCGTGGAACCGGTGAAGCGCCAACAGAAACGGGGTGTCCTCAATGCCAAGCTCGATCCCTATTCGGTGGCAGCCGTACTCGTCGCCGTGTACCAGGGCTTCCGGTACCTGCGGGTTTTCTATCCCGAGATCGATGCCGATGGTTTTGGCTCGGTGTGTGAGGCAATGGTGCGTGGCATATCGGCGACGAAAGGCGAGAGGTGATGAGGCATGGCATCCATGCAGGCGACAGCACATTGCGAACGAAAGAGTGCGATAACAGCACTACAATATAGGAGGTAGAGATGGTTGGCAATTTGGTTAGCGCGATAGTTGACCTAAGGAAGAGGGACGCATTGGAAATAGCCGATAGGCTACGGAGGGGCGAGAAGGTCGAGCCGCAACGAACCGAGGAGGGTGCAATCAAGCGCTTTTTCAAGTCGGTATTCTTCACCGTGTCCGGCGATCTCAACGAGATTACTTAAAGGCTCGGGTCGAACTGAGCTGATTCTTGAGAGTAAAGGGCTGTCCCTACAAGGTGGCTGTCCACAGATGCGGCGTTGACGGCAGCCATGCAGGCGACAGCAGACAATGAATGAAAGAGTGCGACAACAGCACTGCAATATAGGAGGTAGAGATGGTTGGTGACTTGGTTGGTACGATAGTTGACCTAAGGAGTAGAGAGGCTTTGGAAATAGCCGAGGATAGGCTACGGAGGGGCGAGAATCCCGATAACATCCTCAACGATGCCCGACACGCCATGAAGATCGTCCGTGAGCGCAACTCCAATGGCGGGCTCTCTGTGTCGGAGTTGGCACGTTCAGATGAGATATTGAAGGCCATAGCCAAGAGAGTCGAGCCACAACGAGCCGGGGAGGGTGCGGTTAAGCGATTCTTTAAATCCGTCTTCTTCACCGTGTCCGGCGATCTCAACGAGATTACTTAGAGGCTCGGGTCGAACGGAGCTGGTTATCGGGAGGAGAGGGCTATTCCTACAAGAAAGGGTTGTATCTACGCTCGACGTCTATTGTCGTCTCCGGCCCATGACCGGGAAGAACGACAGTCTCATCAGGCAATGTCATTAGCTTGCTCTTGATGCTGTCGATGAGGACTTGATGGCT
>DAOUVR010000131.1 GCA_030667555.1 Dehalococcoidia bacterium | reverse complement strand
TCCTCCCCCTGGCGCACCCCCGCCGCAATTCAGGAAGCTTTTTCCTATCCATCTCCACGATGCGTAGTTCATTGACATCCTTTTGGCCTGGCTCCTTAGTCTGGTGTTTGCGGAAGGTGTAGAGCCCTAAGATAGCCCCCTCGGTTACCGCTTGAGCCGATTGTTCGGCATCGATGCCCTCTGAGCCCGCTCCGTGGGCAATAGTGCCCACTCGTTTCGCCCCCACCTTTCTGAGAAAGCGGCATGCCTCGGCGGCAACCCCTCGAATCTTAGTTAGGTTTAGCTCGTTTTCTTTCCCCAAGCCGGCAACAACCACCCTTGCTGGCGAGATCTTCCCCATGCTGTGAACTAATGTCATTTCATTGAGCTTTCCCTTGAACTCGCCTTCGGCGATGAGTTGGGTAATGAGACCGCCGAGAGCCTGGTCTACCGCTCCAGTGGCACCAGCAGGACTTTCCATCCCTTCAAAGAGGTTCACTATAATGGCGTCAACCTTGAGCTTTGTTATATCACCAGATACGACCTTTATCTCCATTTCCAATCCTCACTCGTCCTTTATAGCTTCATAATATCGAAAACAGGGTTGGGATGCAATAATAAGGGAAAATTGTGCATTAGCGGTTTGCCTCTCGCACAATCTTGTCGATCACTGGGGCTATGTCCCTGGAGGTGTCAACGGCGAAGTGGTTACGGCGGATCTTTTGGACCGAGGATCTCATCTTCTGATACACCCACCAGTCGGCGTCCGATTTATCCTCGCGTTCGGTAGTGGAGGAGCGATCGTTAAGTCGCTGGCGCGCCAATTCTGGGGGGGCCTCCACGCGCACGAGAATTAGCTTTGCTCCAAAGGTGTCGGCAATGCGATAGAGGTGCTCCCGGTGGCGCTCTATTAGATTTGTGGCATCGAAGATGAGTGGTATCCCTGCTCGTAGCAGCTCTTCAATGAGGCGGTGGCAGGCTTGGAAAAGACGATTGCTTTCCTCAGGATTGTAATCTGGGGAGGGAAAGATAACCTTGCGCAGGTCGTCGCTCTCGAGAATAGGGAAAGGCAGGCGCTCAGCGAGCTTTCGACAGAAGTAGGATTTCCCGGTGCCAGGCAGGCCACTGACCATAATAAAAGCTGGATTAACCATGGGCTCAGGCAGTTCGCCCAGGCTTTCTCTCAGTCTTCTGACATCTTCAGCGAGCTCCATCTTGCTTCACTGGTAGGGTATTATCCTGCACGCCGCCACAGGTGAAGGGAGTCAGCCTTCAACGTAGAAGGCGAGTCCCAACAGTCCACGTCCTGTAGCGTATCCCATTATAGGGCTGAATTCACTGAGCCATAGTTCTGCACAATTAAATTCTGACGATACCCTCTCCTTGAGCCTCTCAGCCTCTTCTAGTGCATTGGCATGTACTACTGCCACATGCACCGCTTGTTCCCCTACCTCATCTCTCATCATCTGCAGAATCCGGTTCACCCCCCGCTGTTTATTTCTAGTTGCGCCAGCAAAGTGAATCGCACCGTTGGAACTGGTAAGTATCGGCTTGATGTTGAGGGCAGATCCGGCCTGCGCCGCAACCTTCGGTACGCGTCCTGATCGGTGTACATGGCGGATGGTTTCGAGGACCATGACTAAGTGGATGTTCCCTTTCACCTCCTCGGCCGCTTTGATAATTTCAGGGAGGCTCTTGCCCTGAGCTGCTGCCCTTGCTGCCGCCAGTACGATAAACCCCTGTGCTGCAGCAGCGTTCCTGGAGTCCAAGAGCTCGATCATGGTGTGAGGAAGCTCTTGTTTGGCTTGCTCCACTGCCAACTGGGCGGCGCTGTGT
Organism: Dehalococcoidia bacterium; assembly: GCA_030667555.1. Taxonomy (GTDB): domain Bacteria; phylum Chloroflexota; class Dehalococcoidia; order E44-bin15; family E44-bin15; genus DAOUVR01. The sequence continues at coordinate 2,084 of DAOUVR010000131.1, read as the reverse complement.
TGAGCGCTGAGCTTGGAGGAAACAGTGATACAAAGGATGCTCTGAGCCTTCCTACTTAGCTCGCGGAAAACCTCGAGAATCTCGGGAGGGGAGGCTGCGGAAGTTACGAAGCGTTCAGGGTCCTTTTCCAGAAGCTGGTATGCCTCAGAAGGACTTATATCGAGATACTCCCTATATATATGGCCATCGAAATCGATCCTTAGCGGCACGATACCTATCTGGTGTTGCTCTATCTGTTCCATGGTGAGACAAGCTACAGTGTCGGTGGCGATGGCAACGTTTTGCATGATAGCCTCCTCATTCAGCATAGAATGAAATAGCCAGTAGCCCCGGCCCAGCATGAACTCCCATCACGGGAGTGAAGTCGGTGAGATAAAGCTCAATACAATTGAACTGGGAGGCAATCTGGGCCTTGAGCTTCTCTCCCTCTTCCAGCTCATCGCCGTGGTGCACTATGACATGCACCGGGGAGTCCCCGACCCGTTCAGCCATTATCTCCAGCATACGTCTCAACGCTTTTGATTTGGTTCTGGGGCGTGCCACAGGTGTTGTTTCTCCTATAGCAGTAGAATGCTCGACGATAGGCTTCATGTCCAGCAGTGCTCCAGCCCAGGCTGATGCCTTGGCGATGCGACCTGTCCGCGCCAGATAGTAGAGAGTATCCAGCATAAAAATGGAATTTACCCTGAGCTTCATATCCTGGGCCGCCTCGGCTGTCTGGGTAAGGCTTGCCCCTTCTTGTGCGGCTTTGGCAGCTGCCAGGACGATGAAGCCCAGGGCGCCAGCCACGGCTCGGCTGTCGATAACCTCGATAGTGGTGTTGGGCAATTCCGCTTTAGCCATGTCTTTAGCTAACAGCGCTGTGTCAAACATTTTGCTCTGCAGCCCAGTGACGGTGATACAGAGAATGCTTTCCGCCTTCTCGCTTAATTGGCGATAGGTCTCGAGGATTTCCCCTGGGGATGGAATGGAGGTGGTGGGCAATGCCTCTTTCTTTCGCATAATCCGGTATACTTCGGTGGGGCTCATGTCAATCCCATCGCGATAGCTCCTATCCTCGTAGATTATCAGGAGTGGTATTAACGCAATATCGTACTTACTCACCAGCTCTTGTGGTAGACAACATGTGCTATCGGTGGCAACAGCAACTCTATCCATCACAACCTCCTTTGAAAGCCATGTCCTCGGAGTTTCTCAACTAACTTGAGGAACTTTCCCTATTGTATTTTCGACGCTACACTAGATAGACAAGGCGTGTGATAACTAGCAGAAGAATAATAGCAATTGCGCGTGTGATATTGAATACTCCGATCATAGGGTTCACCCATTAGCTCCCCAGCTCCTTCGCCTTTTCATATGCTGCGATGACGGCTCGAGCGATCAGGGCTCTAAGGTCTCCTTGCTCAAGCTGGAGTAAGCCTTTTTCCGTTGTCCCCCCTGGGGAAGTAACCATTTCCCTCAACTCCTTGGGGTACTTGCCTGTCTCCTGGGCAAGGCGTGCCGCTCCTAGGACCGTATGTAAGACTAAGTCCTCTGCCATGTCACGGGGCAGGCCGATATCCACCGCAACGTCGATGAGTGCTTCCATGACCAAGAAGATGTAGGCAGGGCCACTGCCACTGACTGCGGTGGCCATATCGATATATTTCTCATCAGGGACATAGACCTCCTTACCCAGTGCTCCCAAAATAGACTGCGCTGCCTCCTTTTGGCTCTGGCTCACTTCGCTTGAGGCAGTCCAGACGGTCATTCCCTCGCCGATCTGAGCCGGGGTATTGGGCATAGCCCGAACCACTGCGCTGTGCCCCAGGCTGTTGGTGATGGTGGCAATAGTCGCCCCAGCGATGATGGAAAGGACGAGCTGATGTGGCTGGAGGCCGCCTCTGAGTTCCTCCGTTATCGCTTTCAGGTTTTGAGGCTTGACGGCTAGAACCACAACATCTGAGGCCTCCACCGCCTGGCGGTTATTATGAGATGTCTCAATACCATAGCCCTGCTTCAAGCTGGAAAGACGCTCCGGGTTGATATCGCTGGCAATAATGTCTCGGGGCATGGTTGATCCATTAGCGAGAATCCCCTTGATT
>DAOUVR010000105.1 GCA_030667555.1 Dehalococcoidia bacterium | reverse complement strand
TTGTCAAACATCTCTCTATCTGAGAACCTCAAGACTGTTAATCTCTGCTCTATCATATAATCATCCCTGACGTTATCTTTTTTGATTTCCTCATCGTCATAATGCTGACCACCGTCAATTTCAATAACTAGCTTTGCTTTCGGGCAGTAGAAATCAACTATGTAGTTGCCGATGGTTTCAGGGCCTAAACACAGGTGTGGCGAGGCAGCACGTTGGACGCGCAAGCCTCGCCACACCACCCCTCACCACCCTCTTCTAGCTAGCACCTATCTCGGCAAAAGACTGAGGAAAGTACTTCCCAGCGTACACAGACTTGATGCCGGTTACGAGGTCGGAACTGGCAGCCTTCTTCGGAATGAATCCGTATGCTCCCGCCCGCTTTGCCACGAGCATATTCTCTTCCTCATCATACTGTGTCAGCATCAAAACCTTCGTCTGCGGGCTTTCTTTGGATATCAGTTTTGTTGCTTCGAGCCCGCTCATCGTGGGCATGAGTATGTCCATCAACGCCACGTTGGGTAAAAGCTGCACCACCTTCTCGAAAGCATCTTGCCCGTTCACAGCCTCGCCGACTACCTCGATATCTTTCTGCAATGCAAGAAGCGCCGATATCCCATGCCTGACCATAGTATGGTCATCTGCTACCAGTACTCTTATCTTTCTAATTGCCTCTTCCAGCAGGCTTTGTATTCGGGGAACAAGTGAAGCTGGCTCAACTGGCTTGGTTACATAGTCTTCGGCCTCTAGTTGCAACCCCTCGAACCGTCTCCATCCCTTAGTAAACCGGTCCTCATACTGTGCGTCTACCACCAGGATTGGCGTGTCTTTATATCGGGGATGCTGTTTTAGCCACTGTCGAGTGGTAAATGATTGCCCAGCGGGAGCCAGTGTGCCGAGAACAACGACATCGGGCTCTGCACTCATCACCTCCTGGGCCTCTGCCTTGCTAAAAGCAGTGAGCACCTCATAGCGTTTTGCTCCGAAAGTCATACGAAAAGCTTCTACAAAATCAGGCTCGTCATCTATGATTAGAATCTTTTTCTTGCTTGCCATTTTACCTACCCCCCATATTATTATTTGGTCAGTCAGCCAGTACTATCGTTTCCCATTTTGCACACCTCCCCACATTAAGATTCAGCCAACCGGTTCAGCCTAGGGCTATCATTTACGAACCGCTAGCTCAGGTACTCACACCGACCATATCAGCTGCTTCGAGGATGTCAGGCACAACTCCTTCGTTGCCTACCGCCATTATGTGGACGCCGTGGCACAGGTTTTCCTCCTTTATTGTCTTTATGAACCTTGCAGCGATCTCCACTCCTTTCAGAAGTCCCTTGCCCTTCTCCGCAGTGGCAAGTTCATCCATAATGGCTTGAGGAACAATTATTCCAGGGACATTATTGTTCATGTAGCGAGCCATCCCCGCTGAGGCCATGACTATGATGCCTGCCAGGATTTTGACGTTGAATTGGGAGGCGTACTGCATGAACCTTTTGAGGCTTCCTAAATCAAAAATGCCCTGGGTCTGGAAGAATTGCGCCCCGGCAGTGACCTTCTTATCAAATTTGATGAGTTGTGGCTCAATAAAGTCTGCTTCGGGATGGACGGAGGCACCCATGCAGAATTTCGGAGCACCTTTGAGGTCATTTCCCCCCATATCTATCCCCGATTCCAGTGTCTTGATCATCTCCAGCAATTGGATCGAATCCAAGTCAAAGACAGGCTTTGCTTCCTTGTGGTCCCCCACGTCAACGCAATCTCCGGTGAGGCAAAGCACGTTGGCGATGCCTCTGGAGTGTGCCAGAAGAAGGTCAGCTTCAAGCGCCAGGCGGTTTCGGTCACGACAGGTCATTTGGAAGATGGGCTCACCACCGCGTTCCTTTATAAATAGACAGCCACCCAACGAGGGATAACGCATCACCGAGCTTTGATTGTCGGTGACGTTGATGGCGTCAACCACATCCTTGAGCAAATCTATATGGTGAACCATTTCTGAAGTATCGGCGCCTTTGGGAGGCCCGATCTCTGTCGTCACCAAGAACTTATCTGAGCAGAGTTTTTCTTCAAACAAAGAGTTAGGCATCGTCCCCTCCTGCGTCGATATTGGCTTTGCTCACGATCCTTTTTGGTCTGGCAATCGTCCGGAAGTTCCTCGGAGGGTAATAGCGGCGCATTTTCTCCAGTTGCCCTTGTCTCTCCAGCCGCTGGTAGATTAGCACCCAGGCGCAGTCCATATCCTTGTTTGCTTCGCATTTACCATTTTTGGTGCCGGCGCAGGGACCATTGAGTATCCCTTTGGTGCACCTGGTGATGGGACAGATGCCGGCGGTCTGTTCTAATCTACAATCGCCACAGGCGGCACACCGCTCATCCCAGACCCCCTGCTCTTTAGACATCCCCATGAAAGAGGTGTTAACACCGGGCAGGACAGGTATATCGGGAAAACGTTCGGCTATAGCCTGCACCCCGATGCCACATCCCAGCGAGAGAACGGCGTCCACATCCCCAACCCGGTCAACAAGGAGTTCGACGAATTCGGGGTCACACTGTCTTTTTACGGTGTATTCGGAAAAGGTATGAGTGCCGTTTCCGCCCCGTGCCTGTGCGACTCGCAATGCCTCGTGTAGATAAGAGACCTCGCGCTCGCCGCCAGCGCCACAAACGGTCATACAGGTGCCGCAACCGAGGAGCAATACCCTCTCGTAGCGGTCCATCATTCGTCTTATCTCATCTAGAGGTTTCTCTTGTGCTACTATCAACTTTTCACCTCCTCCAGTATTACTGAGGTTAAATACATTGCGCCTATTTGTTCAGTGAAGCTATCCAACTTATCGACAAGGTCATCGCCGTTATCGCTCCAGATGAAAGCCTGAACGCGCTCGCGCTCAAGGCCGATCTGCTCCAGTGTGCTTCTAACCTTGGCAACGCGCTGGCGAACCCAGTAAGCAGTGTTTTCCCTGGAACATTGTTCCCCGCACCCGGCGATGAAAACTCCTTCTGCACCCGCCTCGAAGGCACGCAGAATGTGGTCGGCTTCCACCTTGGCTACACAGAGCACAGGCACAATCCAGACCCCTGCTTTGGCTCCCCTCCAAATCCTTGCCAGAGTACCGGAACCGAAAAGCCCGTATTGGCAGCAAAAGCCAACAATGACCGGCTTGGACTTCGATTCCGCCACAGATCTGAGTATATGGTCTAGCTCTTCAGCGATATGTCTTCGGTCGTGTGGCTTTCTCAGGACTATGGCCTTCGCTGGACACTCGGCAACACATACGCCGCAGGCCTGGCACTGGTCGGACGGTATCTGGATTGTGCCACTGGCATCAACATAGGGCACGTGATATGGACAGACCCGTATGCAGGTCAGGCAAGAGGCGCATTTGTCTTGGAAAAGGATCTCCGCACCTATGCCGCACCGTAGACACCTTCTCGCTTCGTTTGTAGCGCTTTCCCAGTCATAGGCTAGCTCTACTGGCGTGAAGTCCTCTGCCCTCGCTTCAGCAGCGAGAGTCGGTGGCTCAAGTCGGCCGATTTTCCTTATCGTTTCTATTGTTTCGGGCAGTAGATGGCCAATGGGGCTTTCGCTTTCGGCACTGCTTGCCAGTGGATATCTATGCTGGAGGTAATCATCGATACGGGAAGCCGCCAGTCTGCCAGTTGCCAGGGCCTGGGTTACGGTCGCCGGCCCGGTCACAGCGTCTCCACCGGCGAAGACCCCGGTCCTATTGGTAGTAAGCGTGATTGGATCAACCTGGATAGTGCTGCCCCTGCCTATGCGAAGGCGAAAATCTTCCGGTGTCTGAGGCGATTGGCCGATAGCAGTAATTAAAGCATCAAATTTCTTATTGAACTCGCTGTCCTCTATCGGCACAGGCTGACGTCTGCCGCTGGCGTCCGGTTCGCCAAGCTCCATCTTTGTGCAGGTAACATTTAATTGTCCTTTTTCCCTTTTTACTTGGATAGGCGCTACAAGAAACTGTATCTCTATCCCTTCCTCTTCGGCTTGTGCTATTTCAACCGGATCCGCCGGCATCTCGTCACGGCTGCGACGGTAGAGGATATTCACCCTTCGTGCGCCAAGTCGAACCGCAGTACGGGCGGCATCGATTGCTACATTCCCTCCGCCTACCACACCAACCTTTTCACCTAGAGATGGCTTAAGCCCGAGGTTGACTTCGCGGAGAAATGTTCCTCCATCTATCACCCCGGGGCTCTCTTCTCCCTCTATTCCCATTCTGAGGCTCTGATGGGCACCAATGGTGACAAAGATGGCCTTGTAACCTATGTCAAAGAGCAACTCAAGGGATACCACTCGCGTATTCGTCCTGATTTCAACCCCCATTTGAGTTAGTCTTTGAACTTCGGTATCGAGTACCTCCCGAGGAAGACGGTATTGGGGAATACCTACGCGGAGCATTCCTCCCAGTTCTGAATGGGCCTCGAATACGGTTACCGGGTAGCCGAGCTTTCTCAGGTAGTAGGCACATGCCAGTCCGGCTGGGCCAGACCCTATAATGGCAACCTTTTCACAGTGCTCAGTCCTGGCTTCAACCTGCATCATCCTGTCGCCACCGAATTCTACAGCGAATCTCTTCAACGCTCGGATGGCGATAGGTTTGTCTACCTCGCCGCGCCTGCAAGCCTCCTCGCAGGGATGAGTACAAACGTAGGCACAGATAGACGGGAAAGGGTTGCCACTTCTTATAACCTGTAGCGCTTCCATTACCCTTCCCTGGGCAACCAGGTCAACATATTCTCTGATGTCCATATGTAGTGGGCAGGCAGACTG
>DAOUVR010000162.1 GCA_030667555.1 Dehalococcoidia bacterium | reverse complement strand
TTTCAACAATAAAGACCAGTTCCTCGCCGCTCTAACACAGGGTAAAATAGTTGGCGGGAGATCCAGCCTTCTATTCCGCCTGCAGAGCAATTGGGCCAAGCTGGGGAAAGGCCTGAAACGGTGATAGGCCAAGAACGACTAAGTTTGAGATAGGGCGAAATGGACGAAAAGTATAAGATCGGATGGTTCTCATCCGGGCGGGGGGAAGGCTCGCAAGACCTTCTGCGGACAGCATGGCGTAGCATCGCCGAGGGTGAGATAAAGGCCGAAATCTCCTTCGTCTTCAGCAACCGCGAGCCAGGGCAGGCCGCCGGAAGCGACGCCTTCTTTGAGCTGGTCAACAGTTACCACTTACCGCTTATCACCGTCTCATCTCGCAAATTCAGGGACAAGTTCGGCGATGAATGGCGGCCCAAGTTCGAAGAGGAGGCGATGAGGAATCTGGAGGGTTTCCACCCCGACCTTTGCGTCCTCGCCGGATACATTCTCATCGCAGGCAAGGAGATGTGCCAGCGCTACCCCATGCTCAATCTTCACCCCGCTGCACCCGGCGGCCCCAAGGGGACATGGCGTGAGGTAATCTGGCAGCTCATGGAGCAGAACGCATTGGAGACAGGGGTGATGATGCACCTGGCCACCCCTCAGCTTGACGAGGGCCCGCCGGTGACCTATTGCACTTTCTCGCTCCGCGGCAAGCCCTTCGATAAACTGTGGGAGACTATAAAGGGGCGGTCTATCGCAGAGGTGAAGGAACAGGAAGGCGAGGAGAATCCCCTCTTCCGCCAGATCAGGAAACACGGCCTGACTCGTGAGTTCCCGCTTATCATTACCACCATCAAAGCCTTCAGCGAGGGCAGGGTGAGACTCGAGGGGGATCAAGTAGTTGACCACAACGGAAATCCAATTAAGGCCTACGACCTGACTGAAGAAATAGACGAAAAGGTGAAAGGGGCGCTTGCTGAGTAACCTCATCTTCTTTGACATGGAAGGCCCCCTATCGATTCACGGCAATGCCTATGAGTTGATGAAGCTTCTTCCCACTGGGGGGCAGATATTCGAGGTCGTCAGACAATACGACGGCCTCCTCGCTGAGGAACACCGCGACGGCTATGAGCCAGGAGACCTACTAGCCTTCATAGTACCCTTTTTGATTCACCACGGTATTTCCTCCGAGGATATTGCGAAGCAGGCACAGAATGCAGCCATTGTTGCCGGTGCGCAGGAGCTTATCGCCAGCCTCGAGGATTGGCAGGTCTTTTGCATCACCACCAGCTATGAGCAATACGCCAGCCGCATCATGGAACGGGTGGGCATTGCGCAAGAGAACCTCGCCTGCACCATATTCCCTGTCGATCGCTATCGCAGCCTGGTGAAAGAAGAGGACTACGGTGTAGTGGCTGGGATAGAGCAAGAAATCCTGGCAATTGAGCCGGGGGATGATGAAGGCATCAAGAAGCGCCTCGACCGCTTCTACTTGCAGGAATTGCCGCACACCAGTCTCGGGCTCGCTCTGCGCGAAGTGAAACCGATGGGTGGGAGTAGGAAGCTGGCAGCGCTTGAAAGGTTTGTTCAGGCCCATGGTCAATCCCTGGATAGAGCGGTTGCCGTTGGCGACAGCATCACCGATGTCATGATGCTCGAAGCGGTGAATAATGCCGGAGGGCTCGCCGTCGCCTTCAACGCAGACGAATATTCCCTGCCACAAGCCACCATAGGCCTGGCCTCCACAAATCTCGGCGATTTGGCAATTGCCCTGGACGCCTGGCAGGAGGGCGGCAGGAATGCCGTGGAAAGGGTTGTAAGGGAAAAGGAGAGACCTGAAGGCAAAGAAGATAGGGATAACTTCCATTGGCTTGCGGGGCGCAGCGAAATCAAGGAGCCCTTACAGATTCATAAAAGGATTCGTCGAATAGTACGAGAGATGGCTGGCAAAACAGGCTAGGAGAAATGCGGCTACTCAGGTGAATCGGTTACCCACAATCTCCACCATCAATAACGGGGCCCCGCTGGGCTCCCTTCTTTTTGATTTGAAACAAAGCTGTAAACGTCTCTATGAAAAACTTCAAGAAACTTGTCTTGCGAGCTCATTTCACGATGCTGTGCTTGATACACTCCTGCTGCGCCACCGGGAAAGTCCAAGGGAAGCCAAAAACATGACGCCGCTGAAGAGGATGATGGTCGCCCCCGACGCTAAGTCAAGCACGTAGGAAAGCCACAGACCTGAAACAACAAACACGATGCTGAGTAGTATTGAAAGGAGCATCATCTTCTTCAGGCTGCTGACAAACTGCCTGCTGATAGCCGCTGGAATGGTAAGCAGCGCAATGAGCAGTATGATGCCCACGGCCCGTATTAATACCACCACCGATAGGGCGATCAGGACAACTAGAATGAGGTATAGCCATCCCGTTGGCACTCCTGACACTTTGGCAAATTCCTCATCGAAGGACAGACTGAGAAACTCTTTGAAGAGTAGGGAAACCACCACAAGTATAAGCGCGGTCAGGGCCACCATGATAATCAGGTCGGAAAAAGATACAGACAGGATGTTGCCAAACAGATAGCCGAACAGGTCTGGAGCGAAGCCGGGACTCAGGCCAATGAAGATAATCCCCAGGGCCATACCTACAGCCCACAGGATGCCGATTGCCGTGTCTTCAGGCAGCCGGGTCCGCCTGCTTATGGCCCCAATGCCCAGGGCGGAGCCGATGGCGAAAAGCATGGCGCCTAATACAGGGTCAATTCCTACGAGATAGCCCAGTCCGATGCCGCCAAATGCAGAGTGGGAGATGCCACCGCTGATGAAGACCATGCGTCTTACCACCACGTATGTCCCGATAACCCCGCAGGTGATGCTGACCAGTATTCCCGCCATCAAGGCGCGTTGCATGAACCCGTACTGCAATATTTCCATTGTCGGCTCAGTCGTGATCACTTAGAACGCGATGAGGAACCCCATGGGCTATTAGCTCAATAGGGCATTGGTATGCTGCTTCAAGGTCCTCGGCCGATACTTCTTTAGAGTGATGGTAGTAAAGCTTACGGTTGAGGCACCCTACCGTATCTACAT
>DAOUVR010000041.1 GCA_030667555.1 Dehalococcoidia bacterium | reverse complement strand
GTCTCCGCCTACGTTGCTTCAGAAGACCCACGGGTCTCCTCGTTGGTGCTATGCTCATGTCCCGCTGAATTCCGCCTCGTCACCGATGTCACGCGGGCAAAATCCATGATCGAGCATTTTCGCCGCGTTGGAATAATCAGGGACGACAATTTCCCTCCCTCCGTAGATGAATGGCTCGACAGCTTTAGTCAGCTTAGCCAGATAAATCGGATCGAAAATATATCTCCACGACCCCTCCTGATTGTCCACGGCGCTGAGGATGATGTGGTTGACCCACAAGATGCCTGGGCGCTTTATAATAGTGCGGGTGAACCTAAGGACATTCTAATCATTGAGGGAGCAGGACATCGGCTTCGCGTCGCAGAAAAGGCTATAGATGGCGCTCTGAATTGGCTTAGAGCCCAGGTTTAGAGACATTGACCCTAAAGTAACGGGGCAATATAATGGATTGGAAAGAAGAAAAGATGAAAGAGTGCTGTGCCCTTTTTGGAGTCTACGCCCCTGGTGAGGATGTAGCGAGGCTTACCTACTTCGGCCTATATTCTCAGCAACATCGTGGTCAGGAGAGTTCTGGCATCGCCACCGCCGATGGGAAGCGAATTCATGTGTACACCAAAACAGGGCTGGTTTCTCAAGTATACAACGAAGAGGTCTTAGCCCGACTCTGGGGCAACATCGCCATAGGACACAACCGCTATTCCACCACCGGCTCTAGCAGCCCAGCTAATGCCCAGCCTATCTTGACCGAGGGCCCCACGGGCAGGATAGCCCTGGGGCACAACGGAAATATCACCAACGCACAGTACCTGCATAATGAGCTTGAACAGCAACATTGCAATTTCGCCACTGGAACGGACTCTGAGGTCATCGCCCATCTAATCCTCTCCTCAACAAAAAAGACCTGGGCCAACAGGATAAGATACGCAATGAAGAGACTGGAGGGCGCTTACTCCCTGGTGCTAATGACCGAGGATAGCCTGTTCGGAGTTCGCGACCCGTTGGGTGTTCGACCACTCTGTTTAGGCCGCCTCGACGGTGGCTGGGTGCTCGCCTCAGAAAGCTGTGCTCTTGACCATATCGGGGCCAAATTCCATCGCGAGGTCGAGCCTGGTGAGGTGCTCTCCATCGATTCATCCGGGATGAGAAGCTATAAAGAAAAGCAACCCGGAAAGAGAAGCTTGTGCGTCTTTGAATACATCTACTTCGCCCGACCCGACAGCATAATTGAGGGCCGACGTATATATTTAGCGCGACAAGCCATGGGAGCGAGACTAGCCCAGGAGCACCCGGTGGATGCCGACCTGGTGATCGGCGTCCCAGACTCGGCAACAGCAGCAGGCATCGGCTATTCCATAGAGTCGGGGATACCTTTCACCGAGGGGCTGTTGAAGAATCGCTATGTGGGTCGCACCTTCATCGAGCCAGATCAGCGAATCAGGGAGCTTGGCGTCAAGCTCAAGTTCAACCCAATGCCCGAGGTATTGGAGGGCAAGAGGGTCGTCCTTGTCGATGATAGCATTGTGCGGGGCACCACCACGCCAAGGGTAATCAGTTTGCTCAGGCGGGCTGGGGCCAAGGAAATACACATGCGCATCTGCGCTCTGCCCATTCGCTATCCCTGCTTCTTCGGGGTAGATATGGCAACAAAGTGGGAACTCATCGCCTCCCATAAGGAGGTCCCTGAGATCGCCGATTACATCGGCGCTGATTCTCTCGGCTATTTGAGCATGGAGGGACTCATTGAGTCGATAGCGCTGCCCAAGGATCTCTTCTGCCTTGCCTGCTTTACTGGCGAATACCCAATCCCGGTGCAGCTTGAGATGGATAAGCTGGCACTCGAGCCTGTCAGGGAGTAACTCTTGGCTGCTAAGAGAGTAAAGGAAACCTATCGCGCCGCTGGTGTAGACATCGACGCCGCTGATAAACTTGTGAAAACTATTCGAAAACTAGCGCGTACCACTTTTGGACCCGAGGTCCTGGGCGACCTCGGGTTTTTCGGTGGGCTTTTCGAGTTAAAGGGCTATCAAGAACCTGTCCTCGTCTCCAGCGCCGACGGAGTCGGCACCAAGCTAAAGATCGCCTGTGCCTTAAACCAACATGATACTATAGGTATTGACTTGGCAAATCACTGCATAAATGACATCTTCACCTGTGGTGCCAAGCCACTCTTCTTTCAGGACTATATAGCCATGGCTAAACTTGTGCCCAGCATTTTAGAGAGCATCGTCCAAGGCATGACCAGCGCCTTAAGCGAGGTTGGCTGCGCCCTCATTGGTGGTGAGACCGCCGAAATGCCTGGCCTCTACCCCCAGGGTGAATACGATTTGGTGGGCTTCATTGTGGGCGTGGTGGAAAAGAGCAAGCTCATCAATGGAAATTCGATAACAGCTGGCGACGGCATCATCGGCCTGCCCTCAAGCGGCCTCCACACTAACGGCTATTCCCTGGTGCGAAAGATATTCAACATCGACGAAGATCCTTCGTGTCTGAACCGCATCTATCCCGAACTGGGTCGCAATTTGGGTGAGGAGCTTCTTGAACCCCACCGCTGCTACTATCCAATTCTCAAATCTATGCTCCCCATGATTAAGGGCATAGCCCATATCACAGGTGGAGGCATTCCTGGTAATTTGCCTCGTATCCTGCCTGAGAGGTTGGCAGCCAAAATCGAGAAGAAGTCTTGGTATATACCTCCAATCTTCTCACTAATTCAGAAAGAGGGCAATGTGGACGAGGTGGAGATGTACCTCGTTTTCAATATGGGGATCGGCATGATAGTGGTTTGCTCTCCGAGTGATGTCGACGAGTTGACGAAGAAGATACCAGAGGCCAAAATAATCGGCGAGGTGGTGGAACAGAAGGGAACACAACGTATAGCTATGCTTTAGGAGGTAACTCATGCAAGCGATTTTGAGCGTCTCAGACAAAACTGGCCTCGTTGAGTTTGCTCAGCGCCTAAATGAACTCGGAATTAATATATACAGCACTGGAGGCACTAAGGGTGCTCTCCAAAAGGCAGGGGTGCCCGTTCACAGTGTTGGCGACCTGACGAACTTCCCCGAGATCCTAGACGGACGCGTGAAGACACTTCACCCTGCTGTCCATGGTGGGATTCTAGCCAAGCGTAATGTACCCGGTCATCTTGCAGAGCTCAGCGAAAGGGGGATAGCGACCATCGACCTGGTGGCAGTTAATCTTTACCCCTTCGTTCAAACCATATCCCGAGATGGCGTGACTCTGGACGAGGCGCTGGAGAATATAGACATCGGCGGACCAACCATGATTCGCGCCGCGGCCAAGAACTTCCCCTACGTACTCGTGATAGTCGATCCCGCAGACTACCAGCCCGTTCTGGAGAAACTGCTCTCAGGAGAAGTAAGCATCGAAGAACGAAAAAGGCTGGCCCAGAAGGCATTTCAACATGTGGCGCTCTATGACACCGCAATCGCACGCTATTTGAGACCAGAGGACGAGAAGTTCCCGGCGGATATGACCATCGCACTGAGGAAGCTCCAAGAACTGACCTATGGCGAGAACCCTCATCAACAGGCTGCCTTCTACAAAATAGACGTTGTGCGAGAGGAGGGGTCTAGTGTCGTGGCAGCTGCTCAATTGTCTGGCAAAGCGCTATCCTTCAACAACATTCTCGACCTCGATGCTGCTCTCAGTATTGTCTCTGATTTTGCTTCTCCCACAGTTGCCATTCTTAAGCACAACAACCCCTGCGGACTGTCTTCTCATGACGACCTCGCTGAAGCCTATCGGAGAGCGATTAGCGGCGACCCGGTCTCGGCCTTCGGCGGAATCGTCGCCTCCAATAGAAAGATAGACCATGCAACGGCCGAGGAGATCGACAAGACGCACTTCGACGCTATCATCGCGCCTGAATTCGATGAAGCCGCCCTGTCTCTGCTCAGTAGGAAGCGAGACCTTCGCCTCCTCACAATGGGCCCAACAGCGGATAAGAAGGGCGTCCAGTCCCTGAACTTCCGTCACGTAGTCGGAGGTTTCCTAGTCCAGACGGGAGACTTCGAGACCGAGGACCTGACCCTGCGCCCGGTGACCAAGCGCCAGCCGACGGAAGAGGAGAGCAAAGACCTTCGTTTTGGCTGGCGAGCTGTGAAGCATGTGAAATCGAATGGCATTGTTTTGGCCAAAGACGGTACGCTTCTCGGTATGGGCGCGGGACAGCCAAGCCGGATCGATAGTGTGGAGATAGCCCTGAAGAAAGCCGGCGAGCGCGCCACAGGTAGTGTGCTGGCCTCTGACGCCTTCTTCCCCTTCCCAGATGGTGTGGAACTGGCCGCCAAAGGTGGCGTCACTGCCATAATTGAGCCTGGGGGCTCGATGCGCGATGAAGAGGTTATCAAAGTAGCCGATGAGTACAACATCGCCATGGTTTTCACCGGGGTGCGCCATTTCAAGCATTGATCCCGAGATTACCTCTTTTACGAATTGAATCTCCACCACATCTGTCTCAACACTCCGAATCGTAATCTGAGCGCCCACAGTTCCTACGAAAAGTATGGCTTTGTCAAGGAGGGTGTAAGTACGCCACCGATATTTAGTCGATGGCCAGTATCACGGTACCTTCCTTATAGGGATATTGAGCAATGAATTCAATTTGAGGAAAGGGGCAAAGTGACTACCGTCGATGTGGTTATACCAGTCTACAATGAAGAGCGAGTCCTCACACAGAGCATTAATACCCTGAGGCAGTTCCTGGAGAAAAACCTCGCCTACAACTGGACCATTATCATCGCTGATAATGCCTCCACTGACAAAACATGGCAGGTGGCGCAGGCATTGTGCCGCGACTATCCCGATGTCGTTTCCCTGCACCTGGACGAAAAAGGGCGAGGGCGAGCGCTACGCCGCGCTTGGCTTGACAGCACCGCCGACATCGTAAGCTATATGGATGTCGATCTATCCACAGACCTTGAAGCCTTCCCGAAACTGATCCAAGCAATCGAGGAGGGCTATGACATCGCCATAGGTTCCCGCCTCATGCCTGGCTCATCAATCAAGCGCTCTTTTAAGCGCGAACTAACATCCCGAGGCTATAATCTGCTCATCAAGGCGATGTTCAGATCAAAGTTCTCTGATGCCCAGTGCGGTTTCAAAGCTTTGAGCAACAAAGCAACTCGAGAACTGGTACCGCTCATAAAGGATCAAAAGTGGTTCTTCGATACCGAGCTTCTTATCCTCGCTGAGCAGAAGGGCTATCGGACCAAGGATGTGCCGGTCGCCTGGATTGAGGATCCCGACTCGAGGGTCTCTGTCTCCAGAACGGCCTTCGACGATGTAAAGGGATTATTACGCCTGCGATTTCGCCCCCCCTCTTGATTTGCCAGAAAGGGTATAATGCCCCGATTTAACATCTTCTACGGCTGGCGGATTGTTGCCGTAGGCTTCGTAAGCCTCCTTTTAGCTGGCGGGATAGGCTACTACACCTTCAGTGCCTTCATTATCCCCGTCAGCAATGATTTCGGCTGGTCGAGAGCCGAGATATCCCTGGCGATGACCGTCGCCTCCCTGGTTGGGCTTGCAGCCCCATTAGTAGGAATGTGGGTTGACAGGTATGGAGCGAGAAGTGTGATGGCTGCAGGGGCATTGATCACCGGCGGCGCTTTTGCCCTGCTCGGCTTCAGCACTTCTCTTTGGTACTTCTACGCCTTCTATTTCTTTATGGCGCTGGGACAGCTCGGCGCGCTTAACATTCCCATCGCCAGAGTCGTATCCAGTTGGTTTGACAAGAAGAGAGGATTGGCAATAGGGATCACTCTGAGTGGCTTCGGCATCGGAGGGCTAACCATGCTCCCCCTGGCAAGCTACCTTATCTCCGTACTTGGCTGGCGAATGACCTATCACATTTTGGGCCTCATTATCCTGATTGTCCTCGCCCCTTTGAGCATGTTTGTCATTAGAGAGAGGCCAGCGGAAATGGACCTCTCGCCTGATGGCAAGACCTCAGAGGAGATGCAAACCAAAACACCATTGACCGATGAGCTTCAGGCTGGCGCAACCTGGACACTCTCCAGCGCATTGAGAACGAAAACCTTCTGGCTCATCACCGGGGCATTGAGTCTGACCTTTCTGGGAACAGGGGCCATCATCGCTCATCTCGTCCCTTTCTTCCAAGACCAGGGAATCTCGCACCAGATGGCATCAACGATCTTGGCTCTTGCCATTGGGGTGAGCGTGTTCGGCAGAGTGACCGCAGGGTATCTTGTGGATAAGGTGCCCATTAAGTATATGGTTATGTTGTGCTTCCTTCTCCAGATTGGAGGGCTAGCCCTCATTCTGTTGGGGACAGGCTCAATGGCAGTGGTTTGGGCGTTTGTGGTCGTATTTGGCTTGGGAATTGGAGGGATATTTGCCCTGGAGCCTCTGCTAGTGAGCCAGTATTTTGGGTTGATCTCTTTCGGCGCCATCTATGGAGGCCTATGGGCCTTTATCACTATCGCCACGGCTACTGGCCCCTTCATCGCCGGTTATATCTTCGATGTTACTGGAAACTATGATATGGCCTTCATCCTCTCCATCCTCATCACCAGTATTGCCTTGGTCCTCATCTTCTTGCTGGGGCCTCCAAAGCCGTCTCGGCTTGACTTATCCCCAGAAAGTAAAATAAGATGACGAAAAAGTGGGAGCCTATCAACGATGCCTAATGTAGTCCTTGTAGTGGATATGCTTCGAGGCTTTTTGGAGAAAGGCAACCCTCTTTACTGTGGTGAGGGGGCACGCCGCATCATCCCCAATATCCAGAGACTTCTACAGCAGGAGATTGAGAAAGGCTCGAGGATATTTTTTATCTGCGACCATCACGCCCCCGATGACGCCGAGTTCAAGATGTTCCCGCCTCACTGTATAGAGGGAACTGCAGAGGCAGAGGTGATCCCCGAGCTCACCAAGTATCCTGGTGAGGTAATACCAAAGAGGCGCTTCAGCGGCTTCTTCGATAGCGACCTAAAAGACAAGTTAAAAGCACTGACGCCAGAGAAGTTAATCGTTTGCGGAGTATGCACCGACATCTGTGTTTGTCATACCGTCGCCGACGCCAGAAATCGCGATTACGACGTAGAGGTGCCCGTCGACTGCGTAGCATCTTTCGATTTGGCTGCGCATCACTACGCCTTAGAACATATGGAGAAAGTTCTCGGGGCTAAGGTGATACAGACACAAGCAGCAAAAACGCCTACCCCTCAATTTGAGACCCCTGCCTCTATCTTATCTGGGGAGACGGCTGACATCTATTTTATCCGCACTGTGGAGATCCTCAAGAAGGAGGGACTGAATCCGGTAGCTACCATGGAGGTTTTCCCCTCTCGAGCAGGCATCCTCTGCGGTATGAACGAGGTTCATGCCTTGCTGGGCAAAGTGCTTCCTGAGGACAATAGAGAGGTCTGGTCTCTATCCGAAGGCGAATCTTTTCAGAGAAAAGAGGTGGTACTACGGATAACTGCCCCAGACCAGAGCTACGGCGCTTATGAGACTACCTACTTAGGCATGTTGTCCCAGTGCAGCGGCTGGGCAACTGCAGCACGGGAGTGTGTAGAGGCAGCTCAAGGCATTCCGATTATCAGCTTTGGTGCCCGCCATGTTCACCCTGCAATAGCAGGCATTCTGGATTATGCCGCCATTGTCGGTGGTTGTGTTGGCTGTTCCAGCGTCGCCGGGGCAAAGCTTGGTGACATTGCCCCAACCGGCACTATACCCCACGCTCTCATAATAGTCATGGGCGATACTGCCGCCGCTACCCTCGCTTTCGATAAACACATGCCCTCTGATGTGTCTCGCATCGCCTTGGTTGATACCTTTAAGGATGAACCAGAGGAGAGCGTGATTGTAGCCCAGGCGATGCGAGGAAGACTTCAGGGGGTGCGTCTAGATACCCCCAAGGAGCGGGGAGGTGTTACCGCCGACTTAGTCAAAGAGACAAGAGCTTGGCTTAACCTCGCTGGCTTCAAGGATGTAACCATCTTCGTCAGCGGTGGCGTCGACCCGGAGCGGATCAGATACTTTCAAGAAAATGCCGCCCCCATCGCTGCCTTCGGTGTGGGGAGCTACATCAGTGGCGCCAAGCCAATCGACTTCACCGCAGACCTCCACGAAGTAGATGGTAAGCCCACCGCCAAAAGGGGCCGCCTGCCCGGCATCACCCCAAACCCAAGGCTAAAGCGCATAATGTGAAAGGAGAATCATGAAAAGGTGGTTGCCTGGCCTGGCACTGCTCCTCTCTATTTGCCTGGCATTGATTGCTTGCGGACCGACGGTACCCGTCATCACCGTCGCCCAGATC
>DAOUVR010000059.1 GCA_030667555.1 Dehalococcoidia bacterium | reverse complement strand
GCCTGTGGCATTCCGGTGGTGGCTTCGTGCGTTGGCGGCCTGGCCACCATTGTCAAAGACGGGGAGACAGGCTATCTCATAGACGAACTGTCGCCTGAGGCTTTTGCCCAGCGCCTGGAACTGCTTCTGAGCGACGAAAAGCTCCAGCGACGTATGGGAGATGCGGCACGCCCATCGGTGATGAAATACGAATGGTCTATTGTGGCCCGACAAGTTCTGAATGTCTATGAGGAGCTAACCGGGGCTTAGCCTTCTTTGATACCATAGGATTATGCCTTTTCTTTTGAAGCCCAGTGATTGGTAAAGGCGCTTGGCAACAGGGTTCTTGCTGTCGACCATAAGCTCTATATCCTTCATCCCCCGTTCCCTGAGGTACTCGATTCCCGCCACCAGCACCGTTCTGCCCAGCCCTCGACCACGATACGCAGGGTCTACCCCCATCATACGGACATATCCTTTATTACTGCCTATAGCGTCATCTATTGTCCAGCAGTAAGACACCATTCTTTGACCCTCGGTGATGAGGAGAATGCCCTCTGGATGACAAAGAGCGGTATTCACCAGATAGCGAACCTCTTCTGTCGTATTGGGGCGAAATCCCCAGTGGTCGGCGAAGGCAAGGTTCTGAAGAGCACAGAGACCCTCCTCGTCACCACAGGCGAAGTGGCGAAGCTCATAGCCGTGGAGAGCGGGAAGCGCCGCTCTGCCATAGTTGGTAAGGCCCATCTGCCAGTGACGCCGCACCAAGGCAAATCCCCTTTTCTCCACAAAGCTCTGGGAGGCCGTCATCTTCTGGCCAATAGGGATCTGAACCGCTTCTGACGCCAACTCGCGGCCGTGTTCGATAGCCATCTCCAGCAGACTATTCCCCACACCGCGGCAGCGGTGTGCCGGGTGAACGGCGCCATCGAGAATTACCCGCCCGATTTCCGTCTCACACCAGATTTCAGCATAGCCCACAAGAAGGCCGTTTTCTTCTACAAGGAAGATGTCCTGTTCTGGGTGGCAGTGCGGTTGTCCCAGACGCTCCTTCATATGCTCCACGGAGGTAGCCTTGCCCAGCTTCTCCAACTCATCTATCTCATTGACCAGCCGAACATAGGCAACAACGTCGTCGGGGCGGAAATTGCGGATGATAGCCAATTCGCACCTTTATGGACTCTGCGTGTGCAGGTTTCGGTGTTATTGTAGCTGAACGCTGGCTGTGATACAATCTCAAGGAACACCTGCCGTAAGTGTGTCTTCATGGAGAAATCTAAGATAACAGTAATGGTAGTGACGCCCCATCCCGATGACGCCGAATTTGGTACTGCGGGAACCGTCGCCTCGTGGGTTAAGCAGGGGCGGGAGGTGGTGTATGTCGTCTGCACCAACGGCGACAAGGGAAGCTCAGACCCAGACATGACCTCAGAGAGGCTGGCTCAGATTCGCCGGCAGGAGCAGCAGAAGGCTGCCAATATCTTAGGGGTTAAGGAGGTCATCTTCCTCGATCACCCCGATGGGGAGCTGGAGGATACCCCTGCCTTCCGCGGGGAGCTGGTGCGACTGATCAGGAAGTATCGTCCCGATGTGGTGATAACCAGCGATCCTTACCGCAGATATCTATGGCACCGCGACCATCGCATCGCCGGTACTGTAACGCTCGATGCTATTTTCCCCTATGCCCGTGACCACCTTTCTTATCCTGAGCATATAGCTGAGGGCCTGGCACCTCACCGGGTAAAAGAAGTATATCTATGGGGCTCAGAGGAGCCAGATACCTTCATCGACATAACTGAGACATTTGATATCAAGATGGCTGCCCTCAACTGCCATGCCAGCCAGGTGGGCCAATATATGGAGATTCTGGGACAGCGGGTAAGAGAGAGGGCAGAGAAGATGGGCCAGAAAGAAGGGTTTCCCCTGGCTGAAGCCTTCCGGCGGATTGAGATAACCTACTAACCAACGAGGAGGGCGTCGCAGGTCGTTTTCTCATGCAGCGGCGCTGCGAAGAGGATGTCTCCCCTCACCAGGGATAAGTTTCTGCTCATATTTATGAGAAAGACACTGCTGAAACACCACATTGAACAAGCTTTATACGCTGAGTTTGGTTACAGTATCCTCGTGAGAAATCGTCGAAGCACTGGAGGACTAGAGGGCATCCTCCAACCGTTTCCCCAACCTCGAATCTGTCCCGCTATGTAGGGAGCACCTCACGGTACCTGACGCTTCGAGAAGCGCCTGAGACCTGTTGAGAATGATTGCTTATGCAAGCTATTGCAATAATATTCATTATGTGGCAAAATAGGGTTTGTGAAAATGAAGGCTGAGAGAAGCCTTGCCGAGATCTTGCGGGAAAGGGGCTATCGCCTAACCCCGCAGCGTATGATCGTGCTGGAAGCCGTCGAAGCCAGCGATCACCATATCAGCGCCGAAGAAATCCATACCAAGGCGCATGCCAGGTATCCCTACATGAATATCTCGACTGTATATCGTACTTTGGAGCTTTTGAAAGAGCTAGATTTGGTGGCTGAGACTGACCTTGGCGGCGGGCGCCTCGTCTACCACCCGGCTGGTAAGGCGCATCACCACCACCTGGTGTGCCGCAAGTGCGGTAAAGTACAGGACATTGACCGGACGGTTTTCGAGCGGCTGCGAGACGAGCTGAAAGACAGATATGGCTTCAACGCCGAATTTGAGCATATGGGGATCTTCGGGACCTGTGAGGCCTGCCGTGGCCAATAATTTTTTGAGCGATGATGCAACTAGTTGCAACTGCTATCAAGTGCGATTCGGACAAAGGTCAGCCTACTATACTAGAGATGCAGGATGGCGAAATGACGAAAGCAGTGAACGCACAAAAGAGTGACCCCGGGCTCGACATGCGGCTAAAGCCTGTAGGCGTGGTCAGGAGTCAGCTGCAAAGGCCCAGTCTCACCGCAGGCACTGGCGGCTTGGAATGGCAGGGGAAGGCAAAGGAGGCGGTTGCGGAACGGGGCACAGTGGCTCAGTTGGTAGTTGACGAAGACCTCCATGGCATCCTCGACGGCATAGAGGGCTTTTCACATATTCTGGTGCTCTACTGGGCTCATCTTGTTCCGCCTGAGGGGCGTCAACTCACCAAAGTCCACCCGATGGGCAGAAAGGAATTCCCTCTGACAGGCATCTTTGCTACCTGCAGCCCAGCCCGACCAAATCCCATTTCCGTAACCGCGGTTCGACTGCTAGAGCGTAGGGGCAACGTGCTGCTAGTGGAGGGGCTGGAGGCCGTCGATGGCAGCCCTTTGATAGACATAAAGCCATATGTGCCTTACTACTACGCCGCATCTGATGTGGAGATGCCCGAGTGGATCACCACAATTGTGAGCAAGATGGAACGGAGCCGCCGTGCCGAGGCGCCGCTGGCGGCATCTGGGGAAGAAGGCTAAGCTGGCGCAAAGTGCGCTCTCTGTAGAATATTAAATTAAGGAGGACTTGAATGGGAAGACGAGTGATTATTCTGGCGATCATGGCGGTGCTCATTGGCACCGTAACTCTCATAGGTTGCGGTGGTGATGGCGAAGCAACTGGAACGCTCCAGTTTCATGCCAACGGCGAGGATTTCGTCCGAGAAGGCTTTGTCTCCAAAGATGGCTGGAGCATTGACTTCGACCATGTTTATGTCCATCTTGAGGACATAACCGCTTACCAGACCGACCCCCCGTATGACCCTCATGTTACTGCCATCATAGATAGTGATGTAGAGGTTGGCCTTCCTGGCGCATACACTGTAGACCTGGCGGAGGGGGGCGAAGACGCTGACCCCATCCTGGTAGGCGAGGTGCAAAATGTTGCTGTAGGGCATTACAACGCCGTTTCCTGGCAAATGGAACAGGCATCTTCGGGCCCTGCTGCCAGCTACTCGCTGGTTATCATCGGGACGGCCGAGAAAGATGGTGAAAGCATCGACTTCACTATCAGTATCGAGGAGGAGTACCGATACTGCTGTGGCGAATATGTCGGTGATGAGCGCAAAGGAATAGTCCAGGACGGTGACACCGCGGACGTAGAGCTGACCTTCCACTTCGACCATATCTTTGGTGACTTCGATGTCCCTCTGGACGACCATATAAATGTTGGAGCCACCGGTTTTGATCCATTTGCTGAGCTTGCGGAGGACGGCAAGGTCAATGAGGACCTGGCCAGTCTTCAGGGCAAACTATCAGCAGAGGATTACCAGACATTGGTGCGCACTCTCGCCACGCTGGGTCACGTGGGCGAAGGCCATTGCTACTGTGACAAGCAACCGCAGTCATGATTTGGAATGGGGGCCTGTCGGAACCTGTACGGGCCCCCGTCTCAGGAGGCGCAATTATGGCTAATAAGTGGAAATATATCATATGCCTCACTTTTCTCCTTCTTACTATCTTCTTCCTACCGACGAAAGCCTATGCTCATGGTGTCGATATCGAATACACGAGCAGTACCACCATCGAGATTGTCGCCGCTTATGATACCGGCGAACCGATGTCGGGCGCCCAGGTAGTGGTCTATGCGCCCGATGACCCCTCCACTCCGTGGCTGACCGGTACCTGTGATGATGAAGGGCGCTTCACCTTTAGTCCCGACACCTCTAAGCCAGGCACCTGGGCTGTCCAGGTACGCCTGGCAGGCCACGGCGACATCGTTCATATCCCTGTCGGCCAAGACGCGGTGGCAAGCGGGGGCAGCGGTGGATATACCATCCTTCAGATTGTACTCATGTCGGTTTGTGTTATCTGGGGGATTGCCGGTACGGCACTCTATTTCTTGCGGAGGAGAGCCTGATGCATATCCCTGATGGTATTCTCCCTGCCAGCGTATGTGCTGCTGGGTATGTTGCCACCGTGCCAGTGACCTGGTATGCAATTCGCAAAATAAACAAAGAAGGAGACCCCAGAGAGAACATCCCTAAAGCCTCTCTACTCACCGCTGCCTTCTTTGTTGTCTCCTGGATCCATATCCCAATACCGCCTGCCAGCGTTCATCTGGTATTGAACGGTCTTTTAGGAGCTGTGCTGGGATACTACGCCTTCCCGGCCATTCTCATTGGCCTGTTCTTCCAGGCAGTAATGTTTCAGCACGGTGGCCTGACAACTCTGGGGGTGAATGCCATCATAATGGGAGTGCCCGCGCTCCTATCCTACTACATATTCAGGCTGCGCAACCTACGGAGCGCAGGTGGCCGTATAAAGACCGGCATTTTCGGATTCCTGGCTGGCTTTGTTGCTATCGCTGTATCAGTAGGCATCTTTGTGCCCGTTCTGATCTTTTTTATACCAAGCGGTTTTGATGTGGCGACAGAGCGGGCAGCAGTACTCACACTTGCTGTGGCCCACGTGCCGCTTATGTTCATCGAAGGTGCCTTCACCACGGTGGTGGCCGTTTTTCTCCACCGAGTACGACCTAAACTATTGACTGCTGCATGAAATTCGGATTCGATGAGTATATCCACCTTGGCTCCCCGTTACATCGCTGGGACCCAAGGTTCAAGTTGATCGGCCTTATGGCTTTGATCTTCTCTTTCGCCTTTGTCCGAGACCTGCGTATGCTTCTGGCAATGGTGCTGGTTACAGCCGCTTTGTATGTCAGTTCCAGGCTGCCCGTCTCCTTTATGCTGACCCGGTTACGTTACCCTTCATTTTTTCTCCTGGTGGTTATTCTCATGTTACCCTTCCTTTCGGGACAAACCATCCTGGTAAGCATTGGCCCTTTTGATGTGCGGCAAGAGGGGCTTCTTGCCGCACTCTTGATAGCCACCAGGTTTCTCTCCATTCTGACGATTGGATTAGTTCTATTCGGCACTGCACCCTTCTTGACTACAATTAAGGCAATGCGAGCTATAGGCTTGCCTGCCATCCTGACTGATATGGCACTTCTCGCCTTCCGTTACATTTTCGAGATCGGAGACTATCTGCATAGAATGGAAACATCTATGAGGCTCCGCGGATTTCGCGAGCGGCGCTATAGCATTCATAGCCTCGGTATCCTGGCCTGGATGGGTGGCAGCATCCTGGTCCGTAGCTATGAGCATTCTGAATGGGTATACAAGGCAATGATTCTGCGGGGCTATGGACACGCCGCGCATCCTAGAAACGAGTTTCGAGCCTGTCCCGGCGATATGATCGCTCTCGGTGTTACTCTTCTGATCGCAGCCGGGTTCATTGTGGGGGATATCCTAATACGGATATAGGTTAGGTGCTATTGCTGGAATGACTGGAACGTGCGCAATTAAGGATTATACATAAAATGATAGCAGAAGAATTCGAAAAATCTGTCAACCATGTACTAACGGTTTCCGGGTTATGCTTTTCCTATCTAGAAGGGACCAGGGCTTTAGAGGACGTGAGTCTCAAGGTGACGCGGGGAGAGCGGGTTGGACTGATTGGCCCCAATGGAGCTGGTAAGACCACTTTGTTTCTGGCGATCTGCGGTGTGCTGGAGCCATCTGCTGGGCAAATAGTTGTGTTAGGCAAGCCGGTGACGAATCGAAACTTTCGTCCCGAGGTCGGCTTGGTTTTCCAAAATCCAGATGATCAACTGTTTTGCCCATCGGTGTGGGATGACGTCGCCTTTGGTCTGCGCAACATGGGACTATTGAAAGACGAGGTTGAAGCGAGAGCGGCAGAGGCACTGTCAATCGTAGATTGCGTCGAGCTCGCTGCCAGGCCAGTCCATCATCTCTCAGAAGGGGAGAAGCGCATGGTTTCGATTGCTGGCGTGCTGGCAATGCAGCCGCTACTGGTAATCTATTACGAACCAAACGCCAACCTCGACATCCGCTCTCGGCGTCGTGTCATCCGCCTGTTGCAGGCATCAAAGGAGACGATG
>DAOUVR010000011.1 GCA_030667555.1 Dehalococcoidia bacterium | reverse complement strand
TGGTTGGTCAACCTTGCTGGCCCAAATGCTGGTCTCGTTGGGATAGATAAGTGACACCATTTCATCATAGTAAGGCATCCTTTCACTTTTCATTGCCGCGAAAATACGGTTTCGGGAAGTGTCACAAACAGATGCACACCTATTTTCATCCCTGGTGGTTCCGAAGGCAAGCGGCGTGGTGGATTGCGAACTGACCCCATTGTGTCATTTTGAGCCGAAGGCGAAGAATCTCAGTGGTGGGGTTAGATTCTTCGGTCGCTCCGCTCCCTCAGAATGAAAGGAAGCGAAGGGTTCAGGGTCAGGATAACAAAGGGTGTCGATTCCCCTTCGCTGCACTCAGGGTTTCAGCTCACAGCAACGAAAGGGACAATGGGGAAGGAATGGCACTAATGTACTGGACGAGTATATGCTCTTTACAACTCTTTTCACCATACGGTATGCTAGATTGGTGAAAGGAGGGTTTCCTTGTATAGGGCGCCAAGGGGCACATCGGATATCCTGCCCGGGGAACAGGGCTACTTTAGATATATCGAAGAGAGGGCAGCTTCGCTATGCCAGCTCTACGGCTATGAGCGCATTGATACTCCTGTTTTCGAAGATGCCCGTCTTTTTGTTCGCACCATTGGGCCGGGCACGGATATTGTGGAGAAGGAGACCTATACCTTTGATGACCGCAGCGGTCAGGCGATGACCCTGCGCCCTGAGGGCACCGCTCCCATCTGCCGCGCCTATATCGAGCACGGCATGCATAACTTGCCCCAGCCGGTGAGGCTCTATTACTTCGCCTCCATTTTCAGATACGAGCGACCGCAAAAAGGCAGATACCGGCAGCATCAGCAGTTTGGCGTTGAGGCCATCGGTGATGGCGACCCGGCGCTGGATGCCGAGGTGATCGACGTGGCGTGGCAGTTCTTCGACTCTCTGGGCTTAAGGAATCTCTCTCTTCAGTTAAACAGTATCGGTTGCAAATTATGCCGCCCCGTGTATCTGGAGGAGCTTAAGGGGCATTACTCGGCTCATGTCGATCGGCTGTGTCCCGATTGTAAAGCAAGGCTTCGAAAGAATCCGCTGCGCCTGATGGACTGCAAAAAACCCTCTTGCCAGGATATTGCTCAATCGGCCCCGAGAAGCATCGAGCATCTGTGCTCCCAATGTAAGGAGCATTTTGAGAGCGTTGTGAAGTATCTTCTAATACTGGGAATTCCTTTCGAAAAGAACCATCGTCTGGTGCGGGGTCTCGATTACTATACCAAGACAGTTTTCGAGATACAGCCCCAGGGCGAGGAAGGGGCGCAGAGCGCCGTGGGCGGCGGTGGACGTTATGACGACCTCATCGAAGAGCTGGGTGGTAAACCAACCCCGGCCATTGGCTTTGCTGTGGGTGTATAACGAATCATGCTCAATATGAAGCAGCACGGGATGATACCGCCTGTTCCCTCAGCCCAGAGGGTCTTCGTCGCTTATTTGGGGGATGAGGCGAAGGCTGAGGCTGTCAAGCTAACGGCAGAGCTTCGCCAGGGAGGAATTGCCGTAGTATCCAACCTTGGCGATAGAAGCCTCAAGGCACAGCTCAGGCAGGCTAATGCTCTGGGGGCGGCATACGCCCTTATCATCGGGGAGGATGAGGTCAGGGAGGGCACAGCGGTGCTGCGGAACATGGAGAAAGGGGAACAGCGGAAGGTGCCTGCACATGAAGTTCTCGGCCTGCTGAGGAATCCCGATGCCAGTTTTGAAAAATAGTCAGCTTGTGGTATAATATTACAGTCCCCTTTTGGGGGTCTTTTTATTGCTGAGGGCGAAGTATGCTGAATAGACTGGAAGTGGTAGAAAAACGCTATGAGGAGCTGAACCAGCTCATGGCTCAGCCTGAGGTTGCTGCTGACCATGAGCGCCTTCAGATCTTGGCCAAGGAGCAGGCGGGAATTAGCGACTTGGTTGCCATATATCGTGAGTACAAGGACACATCTCGAACCCTTGAGGAGACGCGCGCCATGCTGCATGATGGCCTGGACGATGAGATGGCTGCGCTGGCAAAAGAGGAGTTGGAAAGCTTGGAGGCATGCCTGGAGAGTCTTACCCAGGAGTTAGAAGCTGCCCTTGTACCCCAGGATGCCTATGGTGGCAAGGATGTCATTGTGGAGATTCGCGCCGGCGCCGGAGGGGATGAGGCTGGCCTGTTTGCCGCCGACCTGTTTCGCATGTATACCCGCTATGCGGAGATCAAAAGGTGGCAGGTGGATGTGATCGATAGAAATCAAAGCGGCATCGGTGGATTTAAGGAGATCATCTTCGAGGTCAAGGGCAAAGGCGCTTTTAGCAGGCTCAGGTATGAGCGTGGGGTGCACCGGGTGCAGCGGGTGCCCGTCACCGAGTCTAGCGGCCGCATCCATACCTCCACCGTTACCGTTGCCGTCCTTCCCGAGCCTGGGGAGGTGGAGGTGGATATCAAACCTGATGACCTTAAGGTAGATATCTTCCGCAGTGGTGGGCATGGAGGGCAAAGTGTGAACAAGGTAGCCACCGCGGTACGCATCACCCACCTGCCCACGGGGATTGTCTCTACATGTCAGGATGAGCGCTCACAGTTGAGAAACAAGAATAGTGCGATGGCGGTGCTCCGGGCCCGCATCCTCGATCAGGAGCAAAGGAGGCATTTTGAGGAGATTGCGAAGGAACGCCGCTCGCAGGTGGGTACTGGGGAGCGCTCGGAGAAGATCCGCACCTATAACTTTCCCCAGAGTCGCGTCTCCGACCACAGGATCGGACTCACCCTGCATAATCTGGAGCGCATTCTTGAAGGTGAGTTGGATCCTCTCATCGACGCCCTCGCAACAAGCGAACAGACGAAGCGGTTGGAGGGTCAGTTGGTTTGACCATAGGTGAGGCGCTCCACAAAGCCTCAAAGACCCTGGCCGCTCACTCGTTCGAAGAGGCCTCTCTTGAAGCCGAGATACTTCTGATGCACGTATTGGGCATCGACCGTGCCAAGCTTTATGCCTTGCTAGGAGAGGAACTATCGAATGGTGATGCTGAGGTCTTGACGCAACTTGTCAACCGTCGCCTCACTAATGAGCCAGTAGCTTACATTGTAGGGCACCGCGAGTTCTTTGGCTATGATTTCCATGTTGCCCCTGGGGTGCTCATTCCCCGGCCGGAAAGCGAGCTGCTGGTGGAGGAGACCCTCGATTTTGTGAGAGGCCGGTTCCCGGCGGGAGCCCCCATCATCGCGGAGATTGGCACCGGGAGTGGTGCTATTGCCATCTCGCTGGCTCTGCTTCTGCCGAAAGCCGAGATATATGCCACCGATATCTCCGCTAGTGCCCTGGAGATAGCTAGGGTTAATTGTGAGAGGCACGGGGTTCAAGATCGAGTCCATCTCCTGGAGGGCGATGTGCTTGCCCCTCTCCCCGAGCCAGTGGATATCATCATCGCCAATCTCCCTTACATTGGAGATGCAGAGTTGGACAAACTTGGTAATGAGATAAGGATGTTCGAGCCATTAGAGGCTCTTGCTGGCGGCGGAGATGGGCTGGACAAGGTACGCCAACTCTTGGTCAAAGTCGGCGATAAACTCCGCCCTGAGGGTTTGATCCTTTTGGAGATTGGATATGTTCAGGGAGGGGCTGCAGCCTCACTAAGACCGCTTTTACCACTGGCGGCGAGCGTCGAGTTGGTAAAGGATCTGGGTGGTAGAGCAAGGGTGCTTAAAATCAGAATCTAGTTCTGCTTGACACATTCATGAAATAATGGTACATTAGTTGTTTGGTGGTCAGTAACTAGCCAGGGTAGGGGTCTGGAGGTCGGAAGGCCTACGGGGCCGGGCTAGTAATGCAGCTCAGTCTTGATGGCTTGCGGCCTTTAATTTTGGTCACGAATAGGAGAAATTGATGCCTACTGTTAATCAGCTTATCCGATCGGGGCGAAAAAAGAGTAAAAAGAAGACTAAGGCACCGGCGCTGGGTTGGGCCTACAATTCCTTAAAGGGTACAATGGAGCAGAGGAAAGGTGCACCCCAGAAGCGTGGGGTGTGCACCGCGGTCAAAACAGTAACTCCGAAGAAGCCCAATTCCGCTTTGCGAAAGGTCGCCCGCGTTAGGCTGACCAATGGGATCGAGGTAACTGCTTATATCCCTGGGGAGGGGCACAGCCTCCAGGAACACTCGGTGGTGCTTCTTGAGGGAGGTCGCGTGAAGGATTTGCCCGGAGTGAGATACCATATTATTCGTGGTACTTTGGATACGGAGGGCGTGGAAAATCGGCGGCAGGCTCGCAGCAAGTATGGGACGAAGCGGTCCAGGCAACCTAGCACTGTCTAAGAGGAAGGACAAGAATGCCCAGAAGAGCACGGGTGGTAAAAAGAAAGATAGACGCTGATCCTCGGTATCAGAGCGTAACCGTGGCCAGGATGATCAACAGGGTGATGACCCGGGGCAAGAAGAGCGTTTCGGAGCGGATTGTATATGGGGCTCTGGATATCGTTAGGGAGCACATGAAGAAAGACCCTGTGGATACCCTGGAGCAGGCAATTAAAAATGCCACACCACTTCTTGAGGTTAAGCCGCGCCGCGTTGGCGGCGCCACCTATCAGGTGCCTATAGAGGTAAGGCCCGACCGTGGTCTTTCCTTGGCTATGCGCTGGCTGGTGCGGTCAGCTAGGGGCCGTGGGGGCAAGTCTATGGTGGAGAAGCTTGCGGCGGAGATTCTGGATGCTGCACAGCGACAGGGGGCGACCATTAAGAAGCGTGAGGATACTCATAGAATGGCGGAGGCAAACAGGGCCTTTGCGCACTATCGGTGGTGAGGACTATGCCCAGGTTAGTCCCTTTGGAGCTAATCAGGAATATTGGAATTATTGCCCATATCGATGCTGGGAAAACAACGACCACAGAGCGGGTTCTATACCATACGGGTCGCACCTATAAATTGGGAGAGGTGGATGACGGAACGGCGAAAATGGACTGGATGGAGCAGGAAAAGGAGCGGGGGATTACCATTACCGCTGCGGCGACAACATGTTATTGGCAGGACCATCGCATTAACATCATCGATACTCCAGGGCATGTGGATTTTACCGCTGAGGTGGAGCGAAGCCTTCGAGTTCTCGATGGAGGTATTGTGGTTCTTGATGCGGTGGCCGGTGTTGAGCCCCAATCAGAGACGGTGTGGCGGCAGGCAGACCGGTACGGCGTGCCTAGAATCTGCTTTGTCAATAAAATGGACCGCGTCGGGGCCGACTTCTACCGCACTGTTGAGATGATTAGCGAGAGATTGAGCGCTACCGCCCTGCCGATACAATTGCCCCTTGGTAGTGAAGCTTCTTTTGAGGGTGTTGTTGACTTAATAGAGGAAAAAGCATGGGTGTTTACTGGGGAGCTAACTGAAGAACCTGTAGAAAAGGATATCCCTCAGGAATATGAGGAAGCCTCAAGCCGTTATCGTGAGGAGATGGTGGAGAGGCTGGCGGAAAACGATGACCAGATAATGACACTTTATTTGGAGGGGGGTGAGGTGAGTGCCTCGGAGCTTAAGAGCGCTCTGCGGAGGGCAACCATCGCCAACAAGGTGGTGCCTGTTCTCTGTGGGAGTGCCCTGAGGAATAAAGGGATTCAGCCCTTGCTGGATTCCGTTATTGACTACCTTCCCTCACCCGCTGAGGTGCCTTCGGTTGTGGGCATCGACCCGAAGACGGGCAAGGAGATTTCTCGCTCGTCCAGCGAGGGCTTTCCGTTCTCTGCCCTCGCCTTTAAGGTGGTATCAGACCCATTTGTTGGCAGACTGGTCTATTTCAGGGTTTATTCGGGGAAGGTGGAGGCCAGGGCGCAGGTATATAATTCCAGGAGGGAGCATCGGGAGAGGATTGGCCGACTGCTTCGGATGCATGCCAACACCCGCGAGGAGGTTGACAGGGTCGAGGCTGGTGACATCGCTGCTGCTCTAGGCTTGAAGAACACCTTCACCGGCGATACCCTGTGCAATCCAAATGCTCTCATTATTCTAGAGGCGATTAGCTTCCCCGAGCCGGTGATCTAAGTTGCTATTGAGCCTAGGACCAAGGCGGATCAGGATAGACTGGATGGTGCCCTGACAAAGCTGGCCGAGGAAGACCCCACATTCGTTATACGCTATGATGGGGAAACGGGTCAAACTGTTATCTCAGGGATGGGTGAACTCCACATCGAGGTGATCGTGGAAAGAATGTCCCGTGAATTCAACGTGAGGGCAAATGTGGGCAAGCCCCAGGTTGCCTACAGAGAGACCATCACCGTGCCGGTGAAGGCGGAGGGGAAGTTTATAAAGCAGACCGGCGGCAGAGGGCAATATGGGCATGTATGGATCGAGCTTGCCCCTGGTGAGAGGGGGAGTGGCTTTGAGTTTGTCAACCGGATTGAGGGTGGGGTTGTTCCTAAGAAATATATCCCGCATGTGGAGCGCGGGATCAAAGATGTTATGGCAAGTGGTGTTTTGGCTGGTTATCCATTAGTCGATATCAAGGTTACGCTATATGATGGTAGCTTTCATGATGTGGATTCATCTGACATAGCTTTTAAGGTTGCTGGCTCCATGGCCCTGCGGGACGGGGTGAGAAGGGCAAAGCCTATTCTCCTTGAACCCATCGTGAAGATGGAGGTAGCTACCCCTGAAGAATTCTTGGGCGATGTCATTGGAGACCTCAATTCCAGAAGGGGTCAAGTGAACAGCATTGAATCCCTTGGTGCAATCAAGATAGTCCGGTGTTTTGTCCCCTTGGCTGAGACCTTCGGCTATGCTACTGACCTCAGGTCCATAAGTCAGGGAAGGGCAAACTACTCTATGGAGTTCTATCGCTATGAAGAGGGGCCTCAAGATTTGGCTGAGCAGCTTACTGTCAAGGTAGGAGGAGCATAGATGCCCGAGCGGAGAATTCGCATCAAACTGAAGGCCTATGACCATCGGGTATTAGACGAGTCGGCGGGGCAGATCGTGGAAACGGCGGAGCAGACCGGCGCCAGGGTAGCAGGGCCAGTCCCCCTGCCCACTCATATCAGGAAGTTCTGTGTCATCCGCTCTCCCAATATAGACAAGGACTCGATGGAGCAGTTTGAGATTCGCACCCATAAGCGTCTTATTGATATTTTGGAACCCACATCGAAGACCATAGATGCTCTGACCAGACTAAACCTGCCCGCAGGGGTAGATATAGAGATCAAATTGTAGGATAGCTTGCTATATGATTTCGGGAATCATTGGAAGAAAGATTGGAATGACTCAGATATTCCAGGAGAATGGCAGAGTCGAGGCGATTACTGCCATTGAGGCGGGGCCCTGCTTTGTAACCCAGGTTAAGCGGGTTGCTAAGGGGGGCTATGATGCCGTCCAGCTTGGCTTTGGCACTGCCAAGCGCCTCAACCTCCCTGAGAAGGGACACCTCAAGAACGTGGGGTTGCTAAAGCACCTCAGGGAATTTGAAGCATCGGACATTGACTCTATCGAGGTGGGGCAGAAGGTGGATGCCAGCATCTTTGAGCCCGGCGATCTTGTCGATGTCACTGGAATATCGAAAGGTAAAGGTTTTGCTGGTGTAGTGAAGCGATACCACTTTGCCGGTGGCCCCAAGACCCACGGTCAGTCCGACCGCCATCGCGCCCCGGGCTCTATCGGGGCGACTACCACTCCAGGGAGGGTTTTCAAGGGAAAGCGGATGGCAGGTCATATGGGAGACGAAAGGGTAACGGTGCGCCGCCTTAAGGTGGTTGAGGCTGACGCGGAGCGAAACCTGCTCCTTGTTCACGGGGCAGTGCCCGGGGCGAGAATGGGGCTCGTCATCATCAAGAAGTCGACTAGCTAAGGGGCAAGAGCGTGTTTGGATTCAGCATCCGCAATGCTTTCAGGAGAAAAGGGATCGCCTTTTTCGCCATCCTGGGAACGGCTCTGGGCTGTGCCCTGATGACGGTTTTGCTCGGCATCTCCGACGGCATGAATCAGACGATGAGCCAGATGATGAACGATCTGGGAGGGAGCATCATTGTTACCTCTTTAGATGCCCCACCGAGGATGATGGGTGGAGCTAGTCAGGGCAGCCCGCTGCCGCTCTCGTATGTTGACGAAATAGAGCAGGATATAGAGCATGTGAAGACAGCTGCGCCATCAGTTGCTGCGACGACCAGGGGGACTCTGTTTGGCGATTATATGTTTGAGGGGGCCGTGCCGCTCAGCGGAGTCGATTTAGACAGGGATGCTGACATGGATGGGGCCACCGTCCACAGTGTTCCCGACGGCGTAAGTCGAAATATAGAAAACGACTACGAGGTAATCGTGGGCATGATGTTCTGGGAATATGCTGAACAGGAGTTGCCTGAAGGTGAGACAATGCCTGATATTAGCGACGAAGAAAGCGCCACCTTTACTGTGTTCAACATGTATACCCCTCCTGAGGGCGTGGAGATGACCATCGTCGGTGTTTATGAGACGGGGAATATGGCCTACGATATGGACATATATACGACTCTTGCTACCGCCCAGGAGCTTTCGGGGCTGTCCAGCGACCAGATTAGCACTATCATTGTGACAGCGGACGACGTTGATGAGGTCGAGGCAGTGGCGCTGGACATAGAGGGCAAATATGCCGAGGGTGAGGTTGATGTACCGGTCAAGACCATCTTGGCCAAGGACATCTTAGAGAATATCACTGAATCCTTGAATATCATGCGAGGCTTTCTATGGGTCATCTCCCTGGTAGCGGCGATTGCCGGCGGAATATCCATCTTCATTGTAATGCTTATCTCGGTTATCGAACGGACGAAAGAGTTTGGCATTCTCAAGGCATCGGGTTGGTCCAATATGAACATAATCGGCTCGGTGGTGCTTCAATCGATAACCATCGGCCTTATCGGAGCTCTGAGTGGCTTGGCAATTGGATACGGTGCAGGGCAAGGCATAGAGCAGTATCTGGGTGCGGAGATCGCTATTATTACCGTGAGGTTGGTCATCATCATAGGCGTTTTTGGTATAGTTGTGGGGCTGATGGGAGGACTGTATCCGGCATTGAGAGCTGCCAGGGTGAGCCCTATAGAAAGTCTGAGAGCTTTGTAGGTAAAGGGTCATGGAAGAAGAAACTAATCAGGAGGCCGTTGTCGAGCTGCAGAGCAAGGTCGATGAGACGCAGTTGCGTCTTGCGGCGAGAAAACGACGGCGGCGAAGCATCGTTGTTACCCAAAAAGTGAGCAAAATCTATGGCAAGGGCGTAACTAGGGTATCTGCGCTCAAGGCTGTGAATCTGAATGTAAAGAAAGGTGAATTTATTGCCGTGCTAGGACCTTCGGGAAGCGGTAAGACTACCCTGCTCAATATGCTTGGCGCTCTCGACCGCCCCACTGCGGGGCGGGTTTTCCTAGACGGCGTTGAAACTTCCAGCGTTCCAGAGAATCGGCTTTACCAAATAAGGCGCAACAAGCTCGGCTTTATCTTCCAGAGCTACTATCTGGTGCCTACCCTCAGCGCGCTGCAAAACGTTCTCATGCCGGTCTTACCGGTGAAGGGTAGCGATAGGTACTACAGAAGGGCGGAGAGGCTTTTAAAAATGATGGGCCTTAAGGGTCGCATGCATCACAAGCCGGGGGAGCTCTCTGGTGGTGAGCAGCAGAGGGTGGCCGTAGCCCGCGCCCTGATACTGAATCCTGGTGTCATCCTTGCCGATGAGCCCACAGGCAACTTGGATAGTAAAACTGGCGCTGAAATAATCCAGCTCATGCACTGGCTGAATAAGAAGCGAGGGAAAACCTTTATTATCGTAACCCATGATCGTCGCATTGCTGACAGCGCCGAAAGGGCGTTATATTTGAGAGATGGTCGGCTCTCTCGTATTCCTATAGAGGCTGATGGGTAAAAAAATGGTGCAGGTTCCTGTTCATAGCATAGAGGGAGAGGTTGTGGACCACATCGAGCTAAACGAGGCGGTTTTTGGTGTGCCTGTAGGCCAGGCAGTAGTGCATCAGGCTATGGTGAGGCAGCTGGCCAATGCCCGTCAGGGGACGGTGGGCAGCAAGACCAGGAGCCAGGTTTCCGGTGGAGGCAGGAAGATGTTCCGCCAGAAGGGTACTGGCTCTGCCAGGCGCGGGAGCAGGAGAGCGCCTCTTTTAAGAGGGGGTGGTGTGGCTTTCGGGCCTCACCCCAGGAGCTTTCGCCAGGCCATGCCTAAGAAGATGCGCCGCCTTGCCCTGAGGTGTATCCTCTCGGCGAAGGTTGCTGATGAAGAGATGATCGTGATAGATGAGTTTGCTCTGGAGGAACCCAAGACCAAGGAGATGGCTCGCATTCTGGCGAACTTGGGGGTCGATTCCTCCGCTCTCATTGTTACCGCGGAACCTGATCTCAATGTATATAAATCGGCGCGCAACCTTGGGCGAACCAA
The DNA here is from genome assembly GCA_030667555.1 of Dehalococcoidia bacterium. Lineage (GTDB taxonomy): Bacteria > Chloroflexota > Dehalococcoidia > E44-bin15 > E44-bin15 > DAOUVR01. The sequence continues at coordinate 2,685 of DAOUVR010000011.1, read as the reverse complement.
AACCTTGCCTGCCAGCATGCTGAATGTCGTCGACCTTCTTTCCCATAGGAGATTGATGATTACAGTAGCTGCGGTGAAAGTGGTGGAGGAGATGTTGGTGCCCAGGCAGATGGGGGGAACGCCGGTAGTGGCGTGAAGGACGAAAAATGGAGATCTTGGAGGTACTTCGCCGTCCCGTAATCACCGAGAAGAGCACAGCTCTTCAGGAGCGGGGCAAGTATGTCTTTGAGGTGTCGCTGGATGCCAATAAGCAGCAGATTAAGCAGGCTGTGGAGCAGGCTTTCAAGGTCGAGGTGGACAAGGTGAATGTGTTGACCATGCCTGCCAGGTGGAGGGGTCCAGGTAGAAGGAGGGGGAAGACATCCCCGTGGAAGAAGGCGGTGGTCACCGTCAAGCCAGGGCATAAGATCGAGTTCTTTGGGGGAATATAAGGAGGAACCTTTTGCCGCTAAAGGTATATAAACCGACATCACCGGGGCGTAGAGGGATGACTGGCTCTACCTTCGAGGAGATCACCAAGAAGGAGCCTGAGAAATCCCTTCTTAAGCCCCTTAAGAGGAAGGCGGGAAGAAGCAATCAGGGGCGCATCACGGTGCGCCATCGAGGTGGCGGTGCCAAGAGGATGTATCGCATCATCGACTTCAAGCGGGACAAACTGGGCATACCCGGCGAGGTGGCTGCTATCGAGTACGACCCGAATCGTTCGGCGAGGATAGCCCTCGTACACTACACGGATGGGGAGAAACGCTATATTCTGGCTCCAATTGGCCTTAAGGTTGGGGATAACATTATAACGGGGAGCAATGCTGAGATAAAGGCGGGGAATGCCATGCCGCTAAGGGCGATGCCTACGGGCACGGCGATCCATAATATTGAGCTTCATCGTGGCAAAGGGGGGCAGCTGGTGAGAAGCGCTGGCGCTTCCGCTCAGTTGATGGCCAAGGAGGGCAGCTATGCCCTGGTGAGGATGCCTTCTGGTGAGATAAGGCGGATTCATATCGAGTGCTTTGCTACCATTGGGCAGGTTGGAAATGTTGATCATCGGCATATCAAGCTTGGTAAAGCGGGGCGAAAAAGACATCTGGGGTGGCGTCCCACCGTTCGTGGCTCAGCGATGACGCCTAGGGACCACCCCCATGGTGGTGGTGAGGGCCGCTCTCCTATAGGCTTGCCTGGCCCCAAAACCCCTTGGGGAAAGCCAGCCTTGGGCTATCGTACCCGCAGAAACAAGGTCACCGGCAGCATGATTGTGAAGAGGAGAAAGTAAGCGATGTCCAGGTCGTCAAAGAAGGGTCCATTTGTTGATACCAAGCTCTTAAAGAAAGTGGAGGCGCTTAACCAGTCTGGTGAGAAGGCAGTGATCAAGACCTGGTCGCGCTCCTCAACCATTGTTCCCGATATGATCGGTCACACCATCGGGGTGCACGATGGAAGGAGGCATGTGCCGATATTTCTCACCGAGAATATGGTGGGTCACAAGCTGGGCGAATTCGCCTTCACCAGAACCTTCAGGGGGCATTCCGCTAAGTCGGAGAAGGTCACCAGGATTATTAGGAAGAAGAAGTAGAATAGGGCATTATGGATGTAAGGGCTACTGCAAAATATATTAGAATATCGCCCCGCAAATTACGTCCCATTGTTGATGTGGTACGGGGCAAGAAGGTGGATGATGCTTTAACCATTTTGATGTTCTTGCCCTCTCCATCGGCTCGAACTGTAGCGAAGGCGGTGAAATCTGCCGCCTCCAATGCGGAGAACAATTATGAGATGACGCCAGCGGATTTAAGAATTGTAGGCATCTTTGTTGACGAAGGGCGGACATTGAAAAGGTTCCGGGCGGGGCCTAGAGGGCGAGTGAAACCGCTTCTCAAGCGCTCCAGCCATATAACCGTTGTGGTTAGAGAGGAGGTGTAAGTGGGGCAGAAGGTTCATCCAATAGGTTTTAGACTCGGAGTGACCAAGGATTGGCAGGCGAAGTGGTATGCTGATAGGGGCTATACTGAGCTTTTACAGGAGGACCTCAAGATCAGGGGAGCCATCGAATCGAAGTACGCTGAGGCTGATATATCTCGCGTTGAGATCGAGCGGGCGGCCAATCAGGTGACGGTTACCGTCTATACGGCGAGGCCAGGGATCGTTATCGGCAGAGGAGGGCAGCGAGTTGATGAAATGAGGCTCTTCTTGGAGGGGATTACCGGGAAGCGAATCAGGCTCAATATTCAGGAGATAAGGCAGCCTGAGCTTGATGCTTATCTGGTGGCAAGTAACATTGCCCATCAGATGGAGCGGCGCATTTCGCATCGGCGTGCGATGAAGCAGGCGATCTCTCGGACCATGGAAAGTGGCGCTCAGGGGATAAAGGTTACCTGCTCGGGGAGGCTTACCGGCTCTGAGTATTCTAGGAAGGAGACGCTGCATCAGGGGAGGGTGCCCCTGCACACGTTGCGTGCGGACATCGACTACGCCGTAGCTGAAGCGCACACCTCCTTGGGTCTAAGTGGAGTCAAGGTTTGGATTTATAAGGGCGATATCATTCCTGAGACTAAAATGCCACCAATTGAAGAGATGCCACCAGGTGGCGTTATGGCATGGGGTGAGAAGGAATCTATAGAGGTGCATGATGAAGCGGAGGAGGAGAAAGCCCCTGTAGAGGTGCTTGATAAAGTAGAGGATGAGAAAGCGCCT
>DAOUVR010000101.1 GCA_030667555.1 Dehalococcoidia bacterium | reverse complement strand
GGAGGTGCCTTGCTGCTCCGGGCTGGTGCATATGGCGAAGGAGGCAATACGCCTAAGTGGCAAAGATATTCCCCTCAGGGAGGTAACAGTCGGGATAAGGGGTGACCTGAAGTCCTGAGTGTTTTCAATACGGAAAAAACTGTATGGAGGTGAAAAATGGAGGGTGATCGAATTTCTTACCACGAATCTGTTCGTAAGGTGTACGACCGGATCAAGAAAGACGGTATGGACAATGTCTGGGATAGGTATGAAGCCCAGGGTGTGGGAACCGATCCGGACAAAAGGTGCCCTTTCTGCATGGGGGGAGTCCGGTGTGACTTGTGTTCCAACGGGCCTTGCCGTGCAGACGCATCTAAAGACAAGAAGGGTGTGTGCGGTATTACCGCAGATGGCATGGCTATGCGCATGATGTTGCTCAGAAATGTCATGGGTACGTCTACCTACCAATACCACGCTGAGCAGACGATCAAAACGCTTCGAGCCACCGCCGAGGGGCAAACGCCCTTCGAGATCAAAGAGCCTGGCAAATTGAAAGATTTCGCCGAACGACTGGGGGTGAGTACGGCAGGGTCGACGAATGAAATCGCCATTCGCTTGTGTGATTTTGCCGAGGCGGATTTCAACCGAAAGTTCGATGAACCAAGCCTGATCGTTGAGGCCCTGGCTCCACAGGAACGCAAGGAATTGTGGAGAAAGCTGGATATCTTCCCCGGCGGGATCTATGGCGAGATGATGCGGGCTACAGGCTCGTGCCTCACCAATGTCGACGGTTACTACGTGAGCCTGGCTCTCAAAGCGATGCGCCTTGGTGTGGCAATGGCCTACCAGAGTCAGATTGTCAATGAGTACTGTCAGGATATCCTTTTCGGGATACCGAGGCCACATAAGATGCGCGTGGATCTGGGCGTATTGGACCCCGACTATGTCAATGTGCTGCCCAATGGGCATGAACCTTTTCTCGGCTTTGCTATGGTTCAATTGGCTCGGAAGCCAGAGTGGCAGGAGAAAGCAAAAGCCGTAGGTGCCAAGGGACTTCGTGTCATCGCCTGCATCGAGACGGGTCAGGAGATGATTCAAAGATGGGAGATGGACGACACGTTTTATGGTTTTACCGGGAACTGGCTTATGCAGGAAGCTGTTCTGGCCAGTGGCTGTGTGGACCTCTTCGCCTGTGATATGAACTGTGCTTTGCCACTTGACCCTCTGTATGCTGAGAAATACAAGTTCAAACTTGTGCCGGTGAGTGACCTGGTCGTTTTTGAAGGCGTTACAGACCGGGTTAACTATGAGCCAAAGAAGGCGGAAGAACAGGCGGCTCAACTCCTGCAGATGGCGATCGATAACTTCAAAGAGCGAAGAGCGTCCGTTGAGCCAGTTCTCCAGCTACCTATGGGAGAGGCGTTGGTTGGCTTCTCCACCGAAAGCATTCTGGAGGCTCTTGGCGGCAGCCTCGACCCACTCCTGGGTGCTATAAAAGACGGGACCTTGCGGGGAGTCGCCGGGCTTGTTTCATGCACAACGCTGAGGGATTCTGGCCAGGACGTACATAGTGTGCGTGTAGCCAAGGAACTGATTAAGCGGGATGTCCTGGTGCTTTCAATGGGATGCGGCAACGCCGCTATGCAAGTCGCCGGTCTGTGCAGTTCCGAGGCCAAGGAATTTGCCGGTCCAGGGCTGAGAAAGATCTGTGACAATCTGAACATACCTCCTGTTCTCAGCTATGGAACCTGCACTGATACTGGACGACTTGCCGACTTGCTGGCGGCGATCTCAAATGCTTTAGGAGGCGTGCCTCTGCCAGACCTTCCTGTAGTTGCCGCTGCACCGGAGTATATGGAGCAGAAGGCCACTATCGATGCAGTGTTCGCTTTGGCCTTGGGCCTCTATACCTATGTCAATCCTGTGCCAACCCTTACCGGAGCACCAGGGTTGGTCAAACTCCTGACCGAAGACTGCAAAGAGGTGACTGGCGGCTTGCTCAATGTTGAAACAGACGCAGTCAAAGCAGTGGACGCCATCATGGCCCATATCGAGGGTAACCGCAAGAAATTAGGCATCTGAGCTTACATGATACAAGTCATGGTGGTTCATTGAATTTGGCTCGATAATAGAATCAGAGTATATAAACGTAGGTGTGTGCTGGTTACGGCAGGCATCCAATAAGGGTTTACATATGGCCTGCAGGGTAGCCAGATAAAACACAACATAGTCAGGAGGTGGGACGATGTTCGATAGATGTCCTGGAGCCGACGATATACGAACGCCGACGCTAAAGGCAAAGAAATGCCCGCAGTGTGGGGAGGAGGTGGAAATCTTCTCTACTGACTTGCAAGTACAATGCCCAAAATGTGGATGCATTATATACGACGACTTGGAGTCATGCGTGCAGTGGTGTAAGTACGCCAAAGAATGTGTCGGCGAAGAACTCTATGAACGGTTGATGGAAAAGGCGTCGAAATCAGAGTGAGAGAGATTAGACAAACGTCAAGGACGAGAAGAAAATTGGAATGGGAATGCTGTCAGGGGCTGGCCCAGACCTCAGCGCTCACAACCGATTGACAGGCGCTTCGGTTCTATGGTATCATAATACAACCACCGACCCCGATTGTGTTAGGGCGGTGAGTGGAAACTGGTAAGGCTTAACAAGAAATAAAAAAAGGTCGCTTGGATCGGTGACGACCGAGACGGCAGAGAGCGGTTCAGCCTGTTATTACGCCTTCTCGGGTACGCCCGAGAAGGTTTTTTCGTTTTAGGGGCATAGATTGTGAATGATGCGATAACCGATGTGCCAGGGATAAAGGTGGGCCATTACACCGATAAAGAGGCAGCCACTGGCTGCACGGTGGTCCTCTGCGAGGAGGGGGTAGTGGCTGGCGTGGATGTGCGCGGCTCGGCCCCGGGCACCAGGGAGACTGACCCCTTGCGGATGATGAGCCTGGTGGGGAGGGTGCACGCCATTCTCCTCAGCGGTGGCAGCGCTTTCGGACTCGATGCTGCTGGTGGGGTGATGCGCTATCTGGAGGAGAGGGGCTTCGGCTTCGATGTTGGCGTGGCGAAGGTGCCAATTGTTCCTGCCGCCATTCTCTTCGACCTGCGTTTGGGCAGTGCAAAGGTGAGACCGGGTCCAGAGGAAGGCTATAAGGCGTGCCTCGCTGCCTCTGATGGGCCGGTTGCTGAGGGGAGCGTTGGCGCGGGCACCGGGGCAACGGTGGGCAAGATTTTGGGGCCTGAGCGAATGACGAAGAGCGGCCTGGGCACGGCTAGCCAGAGGGTGGGCAATTTCACGGTTGGCGCCATCTTTGCTGTTAACGCTTTTGGAGATGTGGTCGACCCGGAGACGGGAGTAGTCATTGCTGGCCCTCGCAACATAGAGCATGGGGGTTTTCTTACCACCATCGAGGTCATGAAAGAACTCAGGGAATCGAAGAACTTTACTCCTACCAATACGGTCATTGGGGTCGTGGCCACCGATGCCTCGCTAAGCAAAGAGGAGGTAAGCAAGGTGGCACAGATGACACATGATGGCCTGGCGAGGGCCATTCGCCCTGCTCATACCATGTTCGACGGCGATGCCATCTTTACCCTCGCCACTGGGCGAGAAGGGCAAGAGGATGTCACTTTGATTGGCTCGATAGCAGCGGAGTTGGCGGCAACGGCGATCGTGAGGGCGGTGAGGGAGGCTGAGGGGCTTTGCGGCATACCTGCCGCCAGGGATGTGAGCTAAGATGGTAAATATCGGTTTCATAGGAGCTGGGACTGTGGGCACGGCGCTGGCGGTGAGGCTCAGCAGTAAGGGCTATCCAGTGGTCGCTGTTTCCAGCAGCACCAAAGCCCCCGCCCAGAGGCTTGCCGATGCTGTTAGTGGCTGTCTGATGTGCGATACCGCCCAGGCGGTGGCTGATTCTGCTCAGCTTGTTTTCGTTACCACACCCGACGATGCCATTGAGGCGGTGGTGGCCGAACTTCATTGGCACAAAGGGCAAAGTGTGGTTCATTGTAGTGGGGCGGACTCCACCGATATTCTTGAGCAGGCGAGGGAGGATGGCGCCTACGTTGGTGGTTTTCATCCTCTTCAGACCTTTGCCAGCGTCACCCACGCTATAGAAAACATCCCCGGCTCCACTTTCGCCATTGAAGCAGAGGAGCCTTTGCTCACCACGCTGAAGGAGATGGCTTCAGCTCTTGACGGGACCTGCGTTAGGCTGAGTGCTGAGGACAAGGTTCTTTATCACGCCGCAGCGGTGATCGCCTGTAACTACTTTGTCACCCTGGTGCAGCAGGCCACTGACCTGTGGGAGACATTCGGGGTCTCGTCTCAACAGGCAACCAAGGCACTTTTACCCCTGCTCAGGGGAACGTTGAATAATATCGATAATGTTGGCTTGCCTAACTGTCTCACCGGACCCATTGCCCGGGGGGACTTAGGCACAATCAGGAAACATCTGGCCTCTCTAAAAAGAGCGGCGCCGCAGGTGCTCTCTATCTATCGGGAGTTGGGACTCAAGACCATCCCCATAGCTTTGGCAAAGGGGAGGATCGACGAAGAGAGAGCAAATGAATTAAGAGAGCTTTTGAAGGAGGAGAACTTATGAGGACTATGCTGAAGGGGAAGATCCATCGTGCTCGAGTCACCGATGCTTGCGTGGACTACGAGGGTAGTATCGGCATTGATGGGCTGCTTCTGGAGGCGGCGGACATCCTTCCCTATGAGAAGGTTCAGGTGCTCGATATCAACAATGGGGCTCGTCTTGAGACGTACGCCGTCGAGGCGGAGAGGGGCTCAGGTGAGATTAGTCTCCTTGGTGCGGCTGCTAGGCTGGTGTCGGTTGGCGACAAGGTTATCATCCTTGCCTACGATGTTGTTACCGAGGAGGAGGCACAACACTGGCACCCCAAATTGGTCTATGTCGATGAGAAAAACGCGATAGTAAAGGTAAAAGAGGGAGTGTTCTCCTTCTAGGG
>DAOUVR010000151.1 GCA_030667555.1 Dehalococcoidia bacterium | reverse complement strand
TCAGAATGAAATAAAGGCTCCGCAAGATGGAGAGGTGAAGGAGATACATGTCTCCGAGGGCGCATATGTTAGAAGGACTGACCGCTTGGTTACCGTCGTTAGCCGAAAGACGTACCCACGGGCAACACCACCGGTAGTACAGGGACCTCCACAGGTAAAACCGCCGGTAGCAGAGCCGACATTGCCGACGGTTGGAGCAGAAAAGGTTGTCACTTGCCCTATGCCGGGTACCATTATCTCCATTAAGGTCAAGGTTGGTGACCGCGTAAAGGTTGGTGATGTTTTGCTTATACTGGAGTCGATGAAGATTCAGAATGAGATAAAGGCTCCGCAAGATGGAGAGGTGAGGGAGATACATGTCTCCGAGGGTGCATATGTTAGAAGGACAGACCGTCTGGTTACCATCGTTTGATGAAGAGGATAATTTCCTATTTTGATTAGAAAGGACAAGAAAAATGGTGGTTAGAGCTCCAATGCCGGGTACTATCATCTCCGTCAATTTTAAGGTTGGCGATTCGGTGAAAGCGGGCGATGTTTTATTTATACTGGAGTCAATGAAGATTAAAAATGAGATAAAGGCTCCCCAGGATGGAAAAATCAAGGAAATACTTGTCACGGAGGGCCAATACGTTAAAAGAAGAGACACGCTGGTCGATATCGAGGAATAGAGAGTGCTAGAGCGGATTCTGGACTTCTTTAGCTTCACCGGTTTTGCCCATCTGTATTGGGGCAACGTGGTGATGCTTCTGGTTGGTGGCCTGCTTATCTACCTGGCGATCAGGAAACAATATGAACCCCTTCTATTATTGCCAATAGGTTTCGGAGTCATATTGGCCAATCTCCCTGTTACTGGACTATTGGTTACAGGTTCTGAAACAGAGCTAGGTGGTCTTCTTTACTACCTTGGCTTAGGGGTAAAGCTGGCAATATTCCCCCCAATAATCTTCCTCGGCATTGGAGCGTTGACCGACTTTACTCCTCTATTAGCCAATCCCAAGACCTTTTTCCTTGGCGCCGCAGCTCAGATAGGCATATTTGCCACCCTTTTTGGCGCCCTCGCACTGGGTTTTTCTCTATCGGAGGCGGGAAGCATCGGCATCATTGGGGGCGCCGATGGCCCCACGGCCATCTATACCTCGGCTCTGCTTGCCCCCCATCTGCTGGGTCCGGTGGCCATTGCTGCATATTCCTATATGGCCATGGTGCCAATTATCCAGCCCCCGATAATGCGGCTCCTCACCACCAAAAGGGAGAGGGCCATCGTTATGGAAGAGTCGCGCTGTGTATCCAGGCTGGAGCTTATCCTTTTCCCCATAGTGGTCACTGTGCTTGTCGTTCTACTGTTGCCCAAGGCGGCGCCGCTCATCGGGATGCTGATGTTTGGCAATCTCCTCCGCGAGGCCGGTGTTGTCGAGAGGCTGGCGAGGACGGCAGGTGGAGCGCTGATAAACATCGTCACTATCTTCCTCTGTGTCTGCGTGGGCTCAATGATGGGCGCTGAGGCGGTGTTGAGCGTAAAGATCCTGGAGATTTTTGCGCTGGGTATCATCGCCTTCGCCTTCGGGACGGCGGGTGGTGTTTTGATCGGGAAGCTGATGTGCTGGTTGACCGGAGGGAAGGTCAACCCTCTTATCGGTGCCGCTGGCGTCTCAGCAGTCCCGATGGCAGCACGCGTGGTTCACGTTGAAGGGCAGCGGGCGAATCCCGAGAATTTCCTTCTGCAGCACGCCATGGGGCCAAATGTTGCTGGCGTCATTGGCTCCGCTGCTGTGGCTGGATTGCTCATAAGTTTCTTGACATAAGGTGGAAAGGAGGAGTCATGTCTGAAGAGGTTGTGTCTGAAGAAGTTGTACTTATAGAGAAGGCGGATTATATCTGCACTGTCACCATCAACCGTCCCGAAAAACGAAATGCGCTCACAGTGGAGGTGATGTATCGGCTTGGCGACGCCCTGCGCGACATCAATGATGATGGAGAGGTGAGGGTGGTGGTGCTCAGAGGTGCAGGGGAGAAGGCCTTCTGCGCCGGCCTGGACCTGAGGGGTGGCATACAGGTGAGCGAAGGTGAAAAATTGGAGAAAGGCGATCCCCTCGGATACGCCAGAAGAAATGTTATGGCTTGTACTAAACCAGTTATTGCCATGATCTATCGCAATGCCCTTGGCGCCGGCTGCGACCTGGCAGCGGCCTGCGATATCCGTGTAGCCTCTGACACGGCGAGGATGGGTATAAACCCAGTCAAGCTCGGTAGTGTCTATTGGCCCCAGGCGATCCAAAACCTGATGAATGTAGTTGGGTTGGCCTGGGCAAAGGAGCTATTCTTCACTGGCAGGTTTATCGATGCCCAAACGGCGAAAGAGATAGGCCTGGTGAACTATGTGGTCCCAGAGGAAGAGCTACCTGCCAAAACCTATGGCTTGGCTCAGGAGATTGCTGAGAATGGGCCGCTTGCGGTGAGCGGCACTAAGGCCATCTTCAACAAGCTCCTTAAGTACCAGGAGATTAGTGCTGAGGACATGGCCGAAATCCAGGCCCTCAGGGAAAGTGTGTTGGCGAGCGAGGATCAGAGGGAGGGGTTGATTGCTTTTATGGAAAAGAGGAAGGCCGATTTTAAAGGTAGGTGATTAAGGGCTAGGGGCCGGATTTCCAGGGATTTATAGTTCAGCATCCCGTCGCTGAGGTTAGCTATTGTAGCTGGACTGCGACAAGCTTTTTATCATAACCTTTGAGGATGGTGGAAACAGGGGCTTATGGCTGAAGAAGTGCTTCTTATAGAAAAGGGGGAGTATATCTGCACCCTCGCTATCAATCGCCCAGAGAAGCGAAATGCTCTTACAATAGAGCTAATGTATCGGCTGGGTGATGCACTACATGCCTTAAATGACGATGGGGATGTGAGGGTCATGGTGCTAAGGGGCGTTGGGGAGAAAGCCTTCTGTGCCGGGATGGATCTGAGGGGGGGAATAACAATATCCGAAGACGAGATGGCGCAAAAAGGCAATCCCCTTGATTATGCCAGGGGAAGTATTATCACCTGTACCAAACCAGTTATTGCCATGATTTACGGTGCCGCTGTGGGCGCCGGGTGCGATTTGGCTGCGGCCTGTGACATTCGCATCGCTGCTGATACGGCAAGGATGGGGATAAACCCGGTCAAGATGGGCAGTGTCTATTGGCCTGTAGGTACTCAGTGCCTGGTTAATGTTGTAGGCGTGGCCTGGGCAAAGGAGCTATTCTTCACCGGAAGATTTATCGATGCCCAGTTGGCAAAGGAGATTGGCCTGGTGAATCATGTGGTCCCAGAGGAGGAATTGCCTGCCAAAACCTATGATTTAGCTCAGGAGATAGCTGAGAATGGGCCGCTTGCCGTGAG
>DAOUVR010000070.1 GCA_030667555.1 Dehalococcoidia bacterium | reverse complement strand
GAAGCTTGCATGGGCTGTGGCCTTTGTCGGGTCTATTGCCAGACAGAGCACTCTCGGTCGAAGGACATAATCAAAGCGTTTAAGAGAGAGACTCCTCGACCATTGCCTCGGATCCGTGTGGAGAGAAAGGAGGACATCTCTTTCTCCGTTCAATGCCGCCATTGCGATGAGCCCTGGTGTGTCTATTCCTGTCTCACCGGCGCTATGTAAAAGGACCCTATAACTGGAGTAGTTAGCATTGACCCAGAGAAGTGCATTGGTTGCTGGACTTGCATAATAGCCTGTCCCTACGGAGCCCTGACTAGAGATGTTAGTAATAGGATTGTCGCTAACTGCGATCTTTGCCCTGAACATATGGTGCCTGTTTGTGTTGACAATTGTCCCAACGAAGCGCTGGTATTGAGCGTGGAGGGTGAAGACCAGTGATTGCTGTAATTGACTACGGAGCTGGAAATCTGCGTAGTGTTACAAATGCTTTGGTTAAGTTGGGATACCAGCCTATGGTGACCAGTAAGCCAAACGATGTGCTGAACGCTGCCGCAGTCATCTTCCCCGGTGTCGGGGCGGCTGCAGATGCTATGGATAGCCTGAGAGAATCTGGCATGGACGGCGCGATTAAGCAGATAGTAAGCCAGGGCCAGCACTTTCTTGCTGTCTGCATTGGGTTGCAAGTCCTGTTTTCAGTTAGTGAGGAAGATGGTAGGCATGATTGTTTGGGAGTGATTCCGGGGACGGTTAAGAGGTTGCCTCCCGGGCTCAAGGTGCCTCACATGGGATGGAACCAGGTGAAGCAAATAGTTAAACATCCCATCTTCGAAGGGATTCCAGATGAGGCGAACTTCTATTTCGTCCACAGCTACTATGCAGATCCCGATGATGCCGGGGTTGTAGCTGGAATCACAGAGTACGGCATATCTCTGTGCAGCGTGCTTATCAGGGACAACCTGGTGGCAACTCAATTTCACCCTGAGAGAAGCGGTGATCTTGGCCTCAGGATGTATGACAACTTCTTGAAAACGGCTGGTGTAAAGAGGTAAATATTGTGGCAAAGGAAGGACTGAGGAATACAAGATATCTCATAATAGGAAACTCAGCCGGAGGCATTGGGGCTGCCGAGGCGATACGAGAGGTAGATGCAACAGGTTCCATTATCATCGTCTCCGATGAGCCATACCCGGCCTACTCCCGCGCTCTGATCTCGAAGTACCTGACAAAGGAACGCACCCTTCAAGGGATGTTCTTTCGCCCTCTTGACTTCTACGATGAGAATAGGATTGCAACCCTGCTTGGTGAAAGAGTGAAAAGCCTGGGGCTTAGCGATCACACTGTTGAACTTGAAAGCGGCGAACGTATCTCGTGGGAAAAACTTCTAATCGCTAGTGGGGGAGTGCCTATAGTACCCCAATTAGAGGGGATTGGCAAAAGAGGCGTTTTCAATTTCCTTACACTTGATGATGCCAAAGTGATTGACGAGTACCTGAATAACGTAAATAAGGCATTAGTCGTGGGTGGTGGGTTAATTGGTATGAGCGTGGCCGAAGCTCTAATAAAGCGAGATAAGAAGGTCACCGTCGTGGAAATGAAGGAAAGAATCCTGAATACCATCCTCGATGAACAGGCCTCTTTGATTACTGAGGAGGCTGTTAAACAGGCTGGTGTGAGGATTATCTGTGGTCAAACTGTAGCTGAGGTCACTGGTAATGGGTGGGTAACAGGGGCGATACTGGACAGCGGAGAGGAAATACCTTGCAGCATGGTAATAGTGGCCATAGGGGTATTGCCGCGTGTCGAGCTTGTACAGGGCACCAGTATCAAGGTAAATCGAGGAATAGTGGTAGACCGTAACATGGCTACAAGTCATCCTGATGTTTACGCTTGTGGGGATGCTGCTGAGGCATACGATTTCATATATAACACAAATCGGCTGACCCCTATCTGGCCCAATGCCTACATAGGGGGCAGGATTGCAGGCCGTAACATGGCTGGTATTGAGGCCGAATACCCCGGTGGCACAGGTATGAACTCGCTCAACTACTTCGGACTGGATATCGCTGCAGCAGGCATAGTCGTTCCCCCAGATGATAATGGCTATGAGTGTATGAGCAGAGAAGATGATGGTGTCTACCAGAAGCTGGTTCTTAGAAATAACGTTGTGGTGGGCATGATATGCATTGGCGATATTGAGAAGTCCGGTATATTCTTCGGCCTGATGAAAGATAGAGTCGATGTAGGTGATTTCAAGCAGGCACTCCTTACTGAAGATTTTGGCTTGGTGTCCTTACCGCGAGAGCTATGGCAGGAGCGACTGGGCATGCCGCAGCCGGGGGCGGTTGTTGCGTCGGTTGTGCCTGCGGATACCGAACAAGATGTCGCTGGTGAGTAGTCAATTTGCTGTGGAGCCGAGAATGAATAATCTGTGTAAGATGAACAACCCCTACTCCGACGACAAAGTGATAGATGCTTGCTCTCTATTTGGGGCGATGGATACTACGGGAAAGCGATTCTCTGGCGAAGGTGTTATAAAGGCCATTACCAATATGCATGTTCGCAGTAACGGGCTGGGGGGTGGGTTCGCTATCTACGGACTCTACCCGGAATATGCCAATCACTACGCCTTTCACATAATGTATCTAAGCCAAGAGGGAAAGTCGGAGGTGGAAGCTTTCCTCAAACAGCGGTTCCGTATCGTTGCTGCTGAGGAGGTGCCCACCCAACCGATACCAGCCATCGTAGACCCACCCATAGTATGGCGCTACTTTGTTGAAGTGGACCCGCAGAAGTGTGGGGGAAAATCAGAAGATGACTATGTTGTTGGAAGGGTTATGGAGATTAACACCGGTATCAAGGACTCCTTCGTCTTCTCCAGTGGTAAAAACATGGCGGTGTTCAAGGGGGTTGGATATCCTGAGGAGATAGCCGAATACTTTTGCCTGGAGCAATATGAGGGTTACTTGTGGACAGCCCACGGCAGGTTCCCAACTAACACGCCAGGCTGGTGGGGTGGGGCACATCCGTTTAACATCCTGGACTGGACAGTAGTTCATAATGGCGAGATATCGTCTTATGGTATAAATCAGCGTTTCCTTGAGGAGTTTGGCTATCATTGTACGATGCAGACTGACACCGAGATAATTGCATATGCTTTCGATCTATTGGTGCGAAAGCACGGACTTCCAATTGAGATAGTGGCCAAGATAGTGGCTCCTCCGTTCTGGAGTGACATAGAGCGAAGCCCTGCGCATGAGCAAAAGCTATTTCGCACACTACGCCAGGTATATGGCAGCCTGCTGCTGAACGGACCTTTTACCGTAATCATAGCTCATCAGGGTGAAATGATTGGGCTTACCGACAGGATCAGGCTGCGCCCTCTCACTGTTGGCACAAAGGGATCTATGCTGTACCTTTCCTCTGAGGAGGCATCCATTCGCCTGATTTGCCCTGATCTGGAACGGGCCTGGATTCCGATGGGTGGCGAGCCAATAGTTGGAAGTTTGGAGAAACCTCTTGTACCCAGAGGGGTTGTTATTGCAGGAGGGGCAAACACCGATGCTAACTAAGAGGATAATACCTTGCCTCGATGTGACGCGAGGCCGAGTGGTCAAGGGCACCAGCTTCAGCGATCTTCGCGATGCCGGTGACCCGGTGGAGCTAGCCGCATTCTATTACGAGCAAGGTGCTGACGAGTTGGTCTTTTTGGATATTGGCGCAACTCCTGAAGGCCGAGATATCATGGTGGATGTTGTTGAACGTGTATCAGAACAGGTTTTCATTCCGCTTACTGTGGGTGGCGGTCTGCGCAACACCCAGGATATGCGACGTATGCTGGGGGCGGGAGCCGATAAGATAACTATCAATACTGCGGCTGTGCTCGCCCCTGGGCTTATAAGCGAAGGTGCAAGAAAGTTCGGCTCTCAGTGTATTGTTGTAGCCATTGATGCAAGGCGAATCAGAGACGACGGCATGCCTGAATGGGAAGTTCTCACTCATGGAGGGCGGAAGCCAACCGGGGTTGATGTCATACATTGGGCCAAACAGGCGGTCGACCTTGGTGCCGGTGAGCTGCTCCTTACCAGTTGGGACGCTGACGGCCATCGGGGTGGGTATGACCTGGAATTGACTTGCGCTATTAGTGAGTTGGTGACTGTGCCGGTTATTGCCAGTGGTGGTGCGGGCAATCTGGAGCATCTCTACCAAGCCCTCGCCAGTGGTAAGGCTGACGCCGTTCTCGCGGCAAGCATCTTTCACTACCAGACTTACTCAATTAGCCAAGCTAAGGAATACTTGGCTGAAAAAGGGATTCCCGTGAGAAAAGCAGCGACCTAGGAGGGGTTGAGGGTGAAGACATATCTGCCGCCAAAGTTTATTGTTGAGCGTGACCTAGAGCGATGTATCCAATGCCAGGTGTGCGTCAACCAGTGCTCCTTTGACGTGAATTACTACGATGCTCAAGACGACGAAGTGAGAAGCAGTGAGGATAAGTGCGTTGGTTGTCATCGCTGCGTTGTGTTTTGTCCTACCAATGCCTTAACTATTAGAAGAAACCCCCTGGAATACAGGGATAACTATAACTGGCGCCCTGAGGTAATCGAGGACATCATCAAGCAGGCGGAGACTGGTGGCGTACTCTTGACTGGCATGGGCAACGATAAGGGGTATCGTGTTTACTGGGATCACTTAGTCCTCAATGCCAGTCAGGTGACCAATCCATCGATAGACCCACTGCGTGAGCCGATGGAGCTTACGACCTACCTTGGCCGGAAGCCAGACAGAGTAGAAATTGAGCAGAATCCATTGAGCTTAAAAACAGAACTTGCTCCTCAGGTCAGGATCGAAGTGCCGGTGATGTTTTCCGCCATGTCCTATGGCGCAGTGAGCATAAATGTACACGAGTCATTGGCCCGAGCAGCCACTGAGGCAGGAACACTGTGGAATACCGGGGAAGGGGGGCTTCATCCCAAGCTATACAAGTACGGAGATAACACAATCGCCCAGGTAGCATCAGGGCGGTTTGGTGTCCATCCCGAGTACCTCGATGTGGCCGGGGTGCTTGAGATAAAGATTGGCCAGGGAGCCAAGCCTGGCATCGGGGGGCACCTTCCCGGCGAGAAGGTAAGTGCCGAGGTGTCCATGACTAGAATGATTCCGCAGGGAACGGATGCCTTATCCCCTGCACCGCAGCATGATATCTACTCCATCGAGGACCTGGCACAGCTTATATACGCTTTGAAGGAAGCTACCAACTATACTAAGCCGGTGGCAGTAAAGATAGCTGCTGTCCACAACTCGGCGGCTATAGCTAGCGGTATGGTGAGGGCAGGAGCGGATATCGTGGTTCTCGATGGACTGCGGGGGTCTACCGGTGCAGCCCCCAAGATCATCCGCGACAATGTCGGCATCCCTATTGAGATGGCTCTCGCCTCGGTAGATAGTCGACTGAGGCAAGAAGGTATTCGCAGCCAGGCCTCTATAGTGATTGCCGGTGGCATCAGAAACAGCGGCGATGTAGCGAAGGCTATCGCCCTTGGCGCTGATGCTGTGTACATTGGTACTGCGGCTCTCGTCGCCCTGGGCTGCACCCTTTGCCAGCAGTGTCACACAGGCAAATGCGCTTGGGGTATTTGCACAACTGACCTCTGGCTGACCAAGAGGGTCAACCCCGACATCGGAGCCAGAAGGCTGTCTAACTTGCTCCGCGCCTGGAGCCTGGAACTCAAGGATATACTTGGCGGTATGGGCGTAAATGCCCTGGAAAGCCTGCGTGGCAACCGACTGCACCTTAGAGGTGTTGGGCTTACTGACACCGAGCTTGAAATCCTGGGAGTAAGGATGGCAGGTAGCTGAGATGGCAGGGAGTGTTCAAGGACGGAAAGCCAGACAATTGATGAAGATTGATGCATCTGGTGTTTCCTATCGTGAACTCAATGCCATGCTAAGGGATGCAGTTTGGAACGGAACCCAGAGGATTGAGCTCCAGAACGTCTATGGACAGAGATATATCGGTACCGACTTAGATAAGCCAGTCGAGATCGAGATATTTGGCGTTCCAGGCAACGACCTTGGAGCGTTCATGAATGGTCCCCGTATTATTGTTCGCGTCAACGCGCAGGATGGGTGTGGAAACACGATGAACAATGGCGAGATAATCATTCATGGTCATGCCGGGGATATTATCGGCTTATCAGCGCGTGGAGGAAAAATCTTTG
>DAOUVR010000120.1 GCA_030667555.1 Dehalococcoidia bacterium | reverse complement strand
TATGCCTATCCGCACAGAAAATCGCGCCCAATAAATTGGGCAACTACATCTTTAAACTCCACCGTTCATTGTAGTTGCCTGATTTATCAGGCAGAATCGCACAATAAATAGGGCAACTGCATTTTGGGATAGTCTCTATTCAAATAGAAGGGTTCTGGGGCGAGGTTATTGACTGGCCTTACGAGATATCTCATCACGCAAGAGGGGAAGCAGCTTTTCATAGGTTTCATCAAGGGTTTCGGGGATCAGCCTGGTCTCGGCGAGCACGGACATGAAATTTGCATCACCCTGCCACCTGGGCACTACATGAATATGAACGTGGTCGGGGACACATGCCCCGGCAACCTTTCCTATGTTCATGCCGATATTGAAGCCTGCTGGCGATAAGGCTCTTTTCAGTGCGGCTGCACTCGCCTGGGTGAGGGCGCTCATCTCATGGAGCGAATCACCATCCACTAGCTCAATGCTGTCCACATGCTGGTAGGGGGCAATCAGCAGGTGGCCGTTAGGATAGGGGAAAAGGTTGAGCAGGACGAAGCAGGTGGGGCCACGATAGAGGACATAGTTTTCTTTATCCTTCTCTACAGGGTCTTGCTTTTTGAGGCAAAACAGGCACCCTGCGGGCTGTTCACCTGTAATATACTCCTTGCGCCAGGGCGTCCATAAGCGCTTCATTGGCTGTCCTCCCAGATATGCTTCTAGTTCAACAGGTGTAGTCGTTTATGTGATTGATGACAGACCCCTTCCCCAGTATACCTGCGTCGCAGCGTCCGTGTCATTGTGACCTGCCCACCCGCAATCCCTGTCATTCTGAGCGCAGCGAAGAATCTTGGTTGAGATTCTTCGGTCGCTTCACTCCCTCAGAATGACACACAGAGCGATATTTCTCTCCAGGCGCTCACATAACTCCGCCAGAGTAAGCCCCGTCTGGCCCCCCTAGAAATCTACAGCTATGAGAAATGTGATGGAATGCAGCTTCAAGAATTGTGCAATACAGCAGGTTATGGTAGCATATTAGTGTATAGTTGCGTTGTCCGGCTATTGAATAAGCGTGGTTCGCTATCTCAAGTGCAGCCAGAGTACTTATAAAAGGGGTTTGGTATCATATTTGGGAGCGGATGGGTCCCGGTGGGCTCCGCGGACTTCAAATCCGTTGCTAGGCACCCTGCGGTGTCTATGGTAGGTTCGACTCCTATGCGCTCCCGCCATCATTTATCTCAACACCCGCTCATCACCGATGCGGCGGGTTATTTTTTGTCTGTCCAGGTGTTCCATCAGGGCCAGGGCATATTTGCGACTGGTATGTAACAGGTCGCGGACCTCGGCCACCGTTACCTTGCCCTGGGACCTTATATGGGCGACTGTCTCTTCCACCATCTTATCGTAGGCAGAGGCGAGGAAGATCACGTCATCGCTTACCTTGATTAACTTACGCTCCTCTATAAGAAGATTGAGCAGGTCTGGCTCAGGTAGCGGATCGAGGGTTGGCGAATAGGGATTCCGTGCCAATCTGTCCAGGAAAGCGTCGACTTCTGCCCGCTGTTCGGGGGTTGGTTGAGGCTTGTGGTCCGGCAGGTGCACCGTAGGCCCAGCCTCGATCAGGCTGCCATCTCGAACGAGCTGTTCCAGGGCGTGGGGAAAGAATTTGGCGGGAGTCTTTAGCTTGCCTCTTAGTTCCTCTTTAGGAGGGCCGTGGCGAAGAGGGAATCGCTGGTGGTATTTTTGGACAGCTTGTGTTGCTTCCCTTGCCAGCTTTTCCCAGCCCTGGGCCGAAAAAAGTAGTTTCATATCTCCCAATACCACGACCTTCTTCTGGGCAGTCAGTGATTTTAGGGCCTCCTGCGCTTCCGCTCGTGGCAGGTTTGAAAGGGCAAGCAACTTTTCCAGCTCGAGAGGCTCTTCTTCCTGTATAATGGTCAGCACTACCTGTTCAGCGGTGCCCCCCTCCCTGGTCGCTAATCCTTCAATGATATCGGGGCGAAAGCGCCGATGCCTTTTTGCTCTGGGGCCAACGATAAGCCCCCCGCCAAGGGTCTCTTGCGGGGAGCGAATGATGAATCGGTCGTCCTTCACCGCAGCGATGGGCTGAGCAAGCAGAAACTGGGCCCAGGTTGTTTCCCCAGGCTCAATCTTGTCCCTCTCCAGCAGGCGTACCTTCCCCAGCGTCTCGGCGGCTCCGTGGTGAAAGGTTACGGTAGCATTATGGGGCAGAGGACGAGGTGTGGAGGACAGCAGGTGTAGCTTAACGTCGAACGCTCTGGCGGGAATGAGCCAACCGGGGGTGGTCACTACATCGCCACGCTTCAGCTTACTGGTGGCAATGCCAGACAGGTTAGCCGCTACACGGTTGCCGGGAGAGACGATATCGATCTTCCGCTTGTGTGATTGCAGCCCGCGTATGCGCGCTCGCACTCCGGCGGGCAGGATCTCCACCTCTTGCCCCCGGGATAGGGACCCATCGACCAGGGTTCCGGTAACCACTGTGCCAAAGCCAGCCATGGTAAAGACACGGTCTATGGGGAGCCTTGGTCTGTCGATGTCCTTCTTGGGTGTGGCGGAATCTAAAACTTGATCAATGGTGGAGACTAGTTCGGGCAAGCCCTCACCGGTCAATGCGGAGACAGTGACAATCGGTGCCTGAGCCAGCGTAGTGCCTGCCAGTACCTCACTCACCTCCAATGTCACTAACTCCAGCAACTCTTCATCTACCAGGTCCTTCTTGGTGATTATTGCAATACCCCTGTCTACCTGAAGCAGGTCGAGGATGGCCAGATGCTCCCTGGTCTGGGGCATAACCCCTTCGTCGGCGGCGACAACAAGCAAGGCGACGTCGATGCCTCCGACGCCGGCAAGCATGTTCTTGATGAAATGTTCATGTCCGGGGACGTCCACAATGCCGACCTCTCGACCGCTGGGCAGCGTTAGCCAGGCAAAGCCAAGGTCGATGGTCAAGCCACGCTCCTTCTCCTCCTGCAATCTGTCGGGGTCAATCCCGGTCAGGGCCTCAACCAGGACCGACTTCCCATGGTCTACGTGGCCTGCCGTACCTAAGACGAGGGACATACTTCACTCACGGACTATAATCCTCCCTTGGGGTTCTGCCAAAACCTCTCCAATGATTGCTGCCTCATTTATCCCATGCCGGTGCAGGTTTTGTAGTAGCTCCTCTCCCTTATCGCTGGGAACGGAGATCAATAACCCACCCGAGGTTTGGGGGTCGAAGAAGATGTCCACTAGATAATCAGGGACCTCCTCACCTATGTCAACCATATTCATGCGAAACTCCCTGTTGCGGTGCAGCCCACCTGGTACCATACCCATCTCAGCAAGCTCCTTCGCCTCAGGGAAAAAGGGGACCAAACCAGAGTAGATTACCATGCCGACATCGGCCCCTTCAACCATCTCGCAGGCATGCCCTAAAAGTCCGAAGCCGGTGACATCGGTGCAGGCGTTGACCCCTACCTCCAGCATCAGTTATGATGCCTTGCTATTGAGAGCGACCATACACCTAATGGCTTTGGAAACAGCCTCTTCGTCTGCCACCCCGCCTTTCAGCGCAGTATTGATTATCCCTGTACCCAGCGGTTTGGTCAAAAGGAGCTTGTCACCCGTCCTAGCTCCGCTATTGAGGACTACCTTCGCCGGGTGGATGATGCCGGTGACGGAGATACCATATTTCAACTCCTCATCCTCAACGCTATGCCCCCCCACCATAGTAACCCCCGCTTCTCGCATCTTGTCCAGCCCCCCAGCTAGGATTTCCCTCAATATCGATATATCCAGCGTCTTTATCGGGAAGCAGACGATATTCATCGCGGTAAGAGGCCTGCCTCCCATTGCATAGACATCGCTGAGGGCGTTAGCGGCGGCGATCTGCCCAAAGGTATAAGGGTCATCTACAATCGGAGTAAAGAAGTCGAGGGTCTCAACGATAGCTAGCTCGTCACTCAGCTTATATACCCCGGCATCCTCAGCCCTCTCCATACCCACGACCAGGTTTGGGTGAGAGATGAGAGGCAGGCCACACAGCGCTTGAGCCAGGTCCCCTGGCCCTATCTTGCAGGCTCAGCCAGAGCCGTGAACGGTCTCAGTGAGCCTCGGCCTCACCTTTTCGTCCATTTCATCCTCCCTGAATTATAGAGAGCGCCAATAGTAGCTGAATCCATCATAGCACCTCGGCTGGAGACACACAATGTTATGCATATGTTGCAACCCGGTTCCATCGCTCTCCGCCTTTATCTACTCTTAGC
>DAOUVR010000143.1 GCA_030667555.1 Dehalococcoidia bacterium | reverse complement strand
CCTTGATGTCGCTGATCATTTCGTCGAAGGAGATATTCCGGGGCTCGATGAAGGTATTGGTCATACGTACGATGGGCGGATAGCGATAGCTGATAGCTCGGGCATTTCCTGTAGGTTTTTCGCCCATTTTCTCAGCAGTTTCCCGGGAATGTAGCCGCCCCACAAGGACGCCCTCCTTGATAAGGTGGGTCCTGGTTGCCGGAACACCTTCATCATCATATTTGTAGCTGCCTCTAAGCTCAGGTACGGCAGCGCCATCAACGATGTTGAGATGCTCACCACCGAATCTTCGCCCTAAGACCATGATATCTTTCATGCGATCGTTTTCGTAAACGAAATCCGACTCGGAGAGATGGCCGAAGGCCTCATGAGCGAAAACCCCGGCAAGGACAGGGTCAAGCACCACGGTGTATTCCCCTCCCTTGACCTGGGGTGCCGACAGCATGGCAACGGCACGCTGCGCAGCACTTTTCACTTCCTGATGAAGTCCTTCGATAGAGCCAAAGTCGTTGCTGGAACCAAGGCTAAGCGACACCTGCTGAACATCGCCATCTTCTCGTGCGATAACCATGATGCGAAAAGCGAGGTCTACCCTTGTCTGTTCAATGTAGCTACCTTCGGAATTGGCAAAGGTGACCTTCTTGGAGCCATCCCCATAGCCAATCACAGAACTCTGAATCTTTGGAGTGGACCAGATGAGCTCATTGTATTCATCGAGGAGGCTTTTCTTCTGGGCCAAAGAGATAGCTCTAGGGTCCTTTTTTAAGAGTGGCATCACCGTATCAACCACCGGCGCCACCGGGGCAAGCTTGCTCTCCTCCTTCCCCACCAGCCTTGCTTGCTTCACCGCCAGCGCCGCTTTTTCCCGAAGTTCGCTGATTTCGTTGAAGCTGATGAAGCCCCATCCTCCGTTCACCAGTGCTCTCACATTGCCGCCCAGGCCGGTACTGCGGCCGATATCCTCCAGCTCCCGGCCCCGGTATTGAATACGGCTGGACTCCCCTTCCTCGATACGAACCTCGATATAATCAGCGTCTTGCCCCTTCAGGGCGCTGTCGATTTGGTCACGCATACTGCTTTGCATCGCTTTCTTCCGTATATCCTAATTCCAGCTTACAGAAGGGGTAGGCGTATGTCAATGATTGGCTGTCCTGTAGCTTACTGCTATGTTAGAATAGCTCGTTACGTCAGCGTTTTTTCATTCGTCGTGGGGGAAGCATTGGAAGAGTTTGGACTACTTATTGACCTGGTAATCATTCTGATAGCCGCCCTTGTTGGGGGGGTGGTTGCCCGTCGCCTCAAGCTACCGGTTATCCTGGGCTATCTTGTTGGTGGTATCGTAGTCGGCCCTCATGCCTTTCGTCTGGTTAGCGATATATGGCAGATTGAGACGCTTGCTACCATAGGGGTTGTTCTCCTCATGTTCACTCTTGGGATGGAGTTCTCATTGAAGACGCTCAGGCAGATGGGCAAGGTTGCCATACTGGGGGGTATGGCTCAAGTCCTGGCCACAGTGGCACTGGGGTTGGGGGTAGGCACATTGTTTCACTGGCCGCTACAGGAGGCGGTCTTCTTCGGCTTTCTCATTGCCCTGTCCAGCACAATGATCGTGCTCAAAATCCTCATGGAGCGAGGCGAGATTGACAGCGCCCATGGTCGTGTAATGATCGGCATTCTACTGGTGCAGGACCTTGCTGTAGTGCCGATGATGGTTATCGTCCCTGTCTTAGGGGAGTCGGGAGCAAGCTTGCTTCCAGCACTGGGCATAGCCGTCGGTAAAGCTGTGCTTTTCCTTGGGGCGATGCTGGTTCTAGGGCTCTGGGTACTCCCATGGATTATGAGGCGGGTGGCTGGGGTGCGTTCCAGGGAGCTTTTCCTGCTAGCGGTGTTCGGCTTGGGCTTAGGGGTAGCCTTTGTCACCTACAACTTCGGCCTGTCGCTAGCCCTGGGTGCTTTCGTGGCCGGCCTTTTACTAAGTGAATCCGAGTATGTCTATCAGGCCCTTGCCGATGTCATCCCACTGCGAGACATCTTTGCCACACTGTTTTTTGCTTCCCTGGGCATGCTCATCGATCCCGGCTTCTTCCTGGGTAATATAGGCATGGTTAGCATAATAGTGATTGCCATCATCGTGGGCAAGTCAATCATATGCGCTCTCGTCCCGTGGCTCTTTGGCTATAGCGCCAAGACCATGCTCTTTACCGGCGCCGGGCTGTTCCAAATCGGGGAGTTCAGCTTTGTATTAGCCGCTGCTGCCCTGGGCGTGGGGGTTATTACCATAGATCTCTATGACTTGATATTGACCAGCGCAGTCATTACTATACTAGCGACGCCCTTCGCCCTGGGCCTGGCGTCGGTACTCTATGGGAGGCTCAGCCAGGGTGAGAGAGTTGCCAGGTACTTGGCTAGTCGCACCGATCCGGCTTTTAGCAGCAGGGGACTTGATCTAAGGGGTCATGTGGTTATCTGCGGGTGCGGCGGCGTAGGCCGAAATCTGGGGAATATTCTGATGCGGAGAGGGTTTTCCTATCTGGTGATCGATATCGACCCTCATGTCATCCGTACCCGGCGTGCCAGTGGTGTGCCCCACATCTATGGGGATGCGAGCAACCCAGAGATACTCTCTCGGGCTTCTCTAGACAAGGCAAAGGTCCTGGTGATCACCTTCCACGACCCTATAGCAACGGAGATGACAGTGAGGAATGCGCTGCGCATCAATCCCAAGCTGGACATAGTGGCTCGGGTTCATCTCGATAGTGAAGCTGAGACTCTTCGCAAGCTGGGCGTCGCTGAGCTGGTCCGTCCCGAGTTTGAGGCCGGTTTGGAGATCATCCGCCACACCTTGCATCGCTTTGGCATTACCGGCCATGAGATCCAGTACATTGTCAACACCCTCAGGGAGGAGGGGCCGCCTAAATGACAGGAGGCTGATTTGACTAGCTTCGTTCTGATACGGCATGGGCAAACAGGATGGAATAAGGAAGCAAGGTTTAGAGGGCGGATAGACATCGACCTGGATGAGACAGGGATGAGACAGGCACAGGCTGTGGGAGAGAGATTCGCTCAGTCTGAGTTAGCTGCTATTTACTCCAGCCCGCTGAAGCGGGCGATGGCGACAGCCGAGCCCATTGGCCGGCGCCTCGGCCTCCAGATAGTGCCACTGGAGGGGATCAACGATATGAACTTCGGGAGCTGGCAGGGGCGTTCCATCGATGAGGTTAAAGAGCAGGATAAGGAGCTTTTCGACCTGTGGCGTTATAGCCCTGACAAATTGAGTATTCCCGGAGGGGAGACACTCGACGATGTGCGACAGAGGGTGACTGCTACTATGGATGACCTTGCGGCAAAGCACGAGAATGATACTGTGCTGTTGGTAACTCATAGGGTGGTGTGCAAAGTGCTGCTTTGCCATCTGCTGGGCTTGGACAATTCCCATTTCTGGCAGATAGCGCAGGATACTACCGCCGTTAACCGTTTCCAGGTGGTGGGAGGAAGGAGCACAGTTACGTTAATCAACGATACCTGCCATCTGAGGGGTCTATGAATATCGATCAAAT
>DAOUVR010000012.1 GCA_030667555.1 Dehalococcoidia bacterium | reverse complement strand
CGATGAGGAACCCCATGGGCTATTAGCTCAATAGGGCATTGGTATGCTGCTTCAAGGTCCTCGGCCGATACTTCTTTAGAGTGATGGTAGTAAAGCTTACGGTTGAGGCACCCTACCGTATCTACATAGATGGAAACAGCGCTCAAATCGTGGGTTACCAGGACTATCGCCATTCTCTTTTTCAACCTATTTAAAAGTTCATAGAATTCTTCCATCATCGGCGCATCAACGCTTGCTGTCGGCTCATCGAGAAGCAATAACTTTGGCTCAGATACCAGCGCCCTGGCGATAAAAACCCTTTGCTGCTGTCCCCCCGAAAGCCTCCCTATCTGGCTGCCTTTAAAGTCGAGCATCTCTACTGTCTCCAAAACATGGAGGGCTGCTTTCTTGTCCTCCTCGCTGTACCGCCTGAAGCGTCCTGCCTGCCCCAGACGCCCCATTAGCACCACGTCCCACACGCTCACTGGGAAGTCCCGATCAAAAAGGCTGTATTGAGGAACATAGCCCACGAATCTCCGCCCTCTCTCCGGGGTGCTCCCCAGGACGGTAACCTTCCCCTGGCTTGGTCTTATCAGGCCGAGGATGACTTTCAGCAGCGTGGTTTTCCCCCCGCCATTTGGACCTATCATTCCCAGAAAATCGTTCTGGTACAATGACAGGTCTATCCCCTCGAGAATAGCCACGCCATCGAAGCGCACCCACACATCCTCAAGCCTCACTACCTCTTCAGTAGCCATATTTACCCCACCGTTTGACATTGCGTATTATCCTCAAGCTCAATCTTCAAACTCCAAAACAAGGGCATCGGCTATACGCTCCATATTGGCGATGTAGTTCTCTGCCAGTGGGTCCATTGGAGCCGTTTGCCCACCGATCTCATTGGCAATGGTTTCACAATCATCGGTGGCAAATTGCGGTGCGACAAACATGTAGTCCAGGTCGTATTGCCTCGCCTTGTCTATGCAGTCCTGGATGACCTGTGGTGTCGGGTCCTTCCCGCCATGCTCGACTGCAAGCTGCGTCAGGCCATATTCTCTGGCAAAATATCCGAAAGAAGGATGATATATCATGAAGTTTCGGTTGGTAAACCCATCAAGCTTATAGTGGATATATTCATCTAGAATGTCTAACTCTTTCAGGTAGTCGTCCCGATTCTCAGCATAGAAACTCGCGTTATCTGGATCAACTTTAGTAAGCCCATCGCAGATATTCTCTACCATGATCTTGGCGTTGACCGGTGAATTCCAGATATGAGGGTCCGATCCCATCAATTCTACACCCACAGAGCTGTCGACAACCAGCACATCGGAGTTGGCCTCGATGACCTCGTCCATCCACTCAAGCTCGAACTCCACCCCCGAGCCTACCTTGACATACATATCAGCCTGGCTCACCGCCACCATCTGGCTGGGGATAGGCTCATAGGTATGAGGGCTGGCCCCCGGCGGCACCATAACGGTAACATCTACCTTGTCCCCTCCAACATTCTCCACAAAATCACCCACTGGAACCAAGGTGACAACTACCCCTATCTTGCCGGTATCATCCCTTGCCGGCCCACATGAAATGACAGATGCCGTCAGCGCCATGGCAAGCACCAGAGCTAAAACTAGCCAAGCCAATTTATTAAACCTGTGTCTCTGCAACCACCCTTGCCCCCGAAAAGTCCGCATCGCTATTATTCGAGTTTGGGCTCCGAACCGTTCGATATACTGGCTCCCGCTGAGAAGCCACCAGTAGTATTATTCAAGTCCTGAGATTCCCCATTCGGCTCTACCTGCTTGGTGACCCAACGCGTTTTCCAGATGAGAAACGGGACAGTGATAGCCAGTATACAGAGCGCTATGATTTGACCCTCGTGGATCCCACCGAAAATCTGGTGTGTGTCCACGCGAAGAAACCTGATACCAAAGGCACCAATGGAATACAGCGCCAGATACATTGCAAACAGCGATCCCTTCGGCCTCAAATGGCCTCGGAAGACCCAGAAAAGAAGGGCAAAGACAGCCAGGTCCCACAGCAACTCATACGCCGCGGTGGGGTGAACTGCGACGCCCAGAGGAGCAGCGGTATTTGGGTTCATGTAAACATAAGCCCACGGCAGTGAAGTCGGCTGTCCATAGCAGCAGCCATTTATATTGCAGCCGACTCTCCCTATCGCCTGTGCCAGGATAACCCCAGGTACAGCCACATCGGCCAGTGGTGCAAACGATACCCGTGTCACCCTGCAGTATATCCACGTCCCCAGCATAGCACCCAGTATGGCACCATATATGGTCATCCCCTCAAAGCCGATAATCGCCCGCGGGTCTGACATGTATATGTCCAGTCTATCGACAACATGTATCAACCTAGATACCACTATTGCCGAAACGATGGCCCACGGGGCTGCGCTTAAAATAAAGCTGCCCGTTATTCCTGCTCTCTTGCCCGCCTGCCAAACCCACAGGCAAATGAACAGAACGGCGAGCACCACTAATATCCCATACCACCTTACGGAGAAAGAGCCGATGGTGAATGCAACAGGGTCAATTCCTATCACAATAGACATTAACGCCATTTTTCAACACCAGTTGAATATTACTTTCAATAAAAAGGTCAAAATAACGCTGCTTCTAGTACAGCGTCAAATGGAACTATGTTGAAGCTGCCTTCTGGCAGCTCGGGCAGCAACCTATAAATTCAAGGAGGTGACTCACGACCTCAAAGCCAGTCTCTCTGGACAGCCTCTTCTCCAGTTCACCTAGACGGCATCCGGTAAAGTCAACAACCTTGCCACAGTCGGAGCAGATCAGGTGATGGTGATGCTCCGATGGTCTGGTTAGCAAATAGCTGCGGCGGCCATCTTCAGCGTGCACTTCACAGATAAGGCCAAGCTCATCGAGTATGTCAAGGGTGCGATACACAGTGACCAGCCCAATGCCGGGATGCTCTTTATGCGCCCTCTCGTATATGTCTGCGGGGGTAAGATGCTCCTGGCTATCCACAATAACCCGCAATATTGCCCGCCGCTGTGGGGTCAGTTTGTAGCCTCGCTGTCTTAGTAGAGCAATTACCCGTCTCACCGTATCTGACTCCCATTTGTAAATGAAAGTAGTTTTCATTTACAAATATAACAAAAACCCACACCAACGTCAATACAGTGATGAACTCCGTTTTGAGGATAAATGATATCTTTGATAATTGCTACTAATAGAGGCCGCAGATTGCAAGTATCATCTCTACGAAGGCCATCTAAAATGTAGAACAAGGCATTAGTCCCTTAAGACGACCCATGAGCGACATGCTATGAAAATTGGGAGGTTGAAACATCCTTAGATGGCAGAAATTGAACGAGGAATCATATTAGAACAGCCCTATATTAAGAAACCTATATCTTTTATATCAGAGTTTCCTTTATTAGCGCTACTATACTATGCTTTAGGACTCTGGCCTCGTCAGGATCTCGTCCACCAGTCCATATTCCACTGCTTGCTCCGCACTCAGATAAAAGTCGCGGTCGGTGTCTCTGGCAATCTTGTCATATTCCTGACCAGTGTGCTTGACAATGATATTGCGCAGCATCTCCTGCATCCTTATGATCTCCTTAGCAGCGATGGCTATGTCTGCCGCCTGCCCCTGAGCACCACCCATAGGCTGGTGCAAGTGGATAGTCGAATTGGGCAGAGCATAGCGCTTGCCTTTGGCACCAGCAGCTAGAAGAACCGTCCCCATGCTGGCAGCCAGTCCAACGCAGATCGTGGAGACATCGCATTTAATCAGCTGCATGGTATCGTAGATGGCAAGACCAGCGCTTATAATCCCGCCAGGGCAGTGAACGTACATGCTGATATCCTTTTCGGGGTCCTCCCGCTCCAGGTATAGAAGCTCAGCGATGATAAGGTTCGCCATTTGATCGTTGATAGGCAGACCCAGAAAGACTATCCGCTCCCTGACAAGCAGGGAGAATATATCCAGGGTTCTTTCCCCACGAGCAGTGATCTCCGTTACCATAGGTATCACGCCTTTTGGTAAACTATCCATCTTCCTCTTCCCCTTTCTCTAAGGATTCTGTAGAGTCAGTTTCGCTCCCTTTCTCCGGGGATTCAGTAGACTCAACCTCGCTCCCTTCCTCCGATGATTCTGTTGAATCAGCTTCCCCGGAGGCTATATCCACCAATCGCTTGACCGTATTTCTGGTAAGCAACCTCTGCTGCAACGACTGACGCCCTATCGGAGACTTGAAAAACTCCCTCAGTTCGTCTCCCTTCTCACCTACCGCCTGAGCCATTGCCTCGATTTCCTCATCGATCTCCTCATCACCCACCTCGATGTTCTCCTCCTGCAAAAACTTGCCCAGAACCAGAGAGCTAGCAACCCTCTTCGTAGCTATAGGTCGAAGTTCCTCCCTTAGTTGCTCCCCGCTCATTTTCATTCTCGTGAGGTAATCCTCCAGGCTCATCTTGTTTGCCCTCAGTTCCCTTTCCTGTTCACTGATGAGCCCATCAATATCACGCTCAACTAAGACAGGAGGAAAATCTACGTGGGCCTGTTCCACCACCGCTTCGATCGCCTTCTCCTCATAGCTTCTCCTTGCCTGCTCCTCAGCCATGCTTCGAACGTTTGAGGCTACCTTTTCACGAAGCGCATCGAAGGTCTCAAATTCTTCACTGACACTTTTAGCAAATTCATCATTAAGCTCGGGGAGTTTCTTTTCCTTGATCTCGCTTACCAGCACCTTGAACCAACACTCCTGTCCCGCAAGCTCACTCCTCTCATGGTCAGCGGGGAATGAGATTGTGAACTCCACCTCCTTCCCCTTCTCCAGTCCCACCAATTTTTCCGAAAACCCGGGCACGGGGAAGGCAAAATCCCGAAGCACCTGATATTGAATACCTTCTCGCTTATCCAGAGATTCCTCTCCCATTTTGCCTTCTACGTCCATGGTCACTAAGTCATCAAGCTGGACCGGCCGCTCCGCAGGCACCCAGGTGGCGTGCTGCTGACGAAGCTGCTCGATAACCTTATCAGCTTCCTCCTCAGCAACCTCAACCGGCTCTGGATCGATCCTGATCTCTTTGTAGCCTCCCAACTCTACGGTAGGGCTAACCGGCACGGTGGCTTTAAACGTCACCGGTTCAGTCTGGGTGATCTCGACCTCGGGCTGGGCGATCGGATTGAGCTCTTGCTCCTCGATAGCCTGGTTTAACAGCTCGGGGACAAGACGCTCGATAGCTTCTTGGAGAAGGGCCTCCCTGCCGATGTAGCGTTCGAGCATCGCCCGTGGGGCCTTGCCCTTGCGGAAGCCCGGGATGTCGGCCTTCTTCACCAAACGGCGATAGGCCTCTTCAAGAGAGCGCTCTTCCTCCTCAGGCTCGACCTCAACCTCAAGAATCACCTGGCTATTTTCAATTCTCTCTGCTTTTACCTTCATCGTCTCTAGTATAGATTATAGCATGGGAATGGACTATTTCCAAGGAGGCTACTTCTGTAGCCACACATCTTTAAAAGTGGGGATAATCATAGGTGCAGGGGAAAAGCCCTCGACATAGGGCTTGACTAAGTAGTAGCTCTCACCAAACCAAAGAGGGAGCAAAGGGGCGTCCTGGACAATGGCCTGCTCTACTTCCCTGTACACCGCCAGCCTGCTTTCGAAATCGCTTTCCACCCTTGCCTCCTCCAGCAACTGGTCTACATAGGGACTGCTATAGGCGGTATGATTCTCCACACTCTCGCTGTGAAACAAGAGGTCAAGGAAATTCTCAGCATCGGGATAATCTGCAAGCCAGCCGATCTCAAAAGCTTGAAATTTCCCTTCCCACAGGTCATCGAGGAAGGTGTCCCAGTCCACCACTTCGATCTCTACCTCAACCCCGAGGTTCTCCTGCCACATCCATGCTATCGCCTCAATAGATGCAGCCGCCCCGGCATAGCTTCCGGGCACAGAAAGGACGATAGCTGGCAAGCTATCCTGGTAGCTTGACTCGGCAATGAGCTGTTGTGCACTCGCCACGTCGTAGTTCAGGCCCTCCATTCCCTCACTATATCCAGGTATGCCAGGAGGAAGAATGCCATAAGCAGTTGAAACGGTGTCTTTTATCAATATCTCGATAATCTCCTCCTTGTCCACAGCGTAACAGAATGCCTGACGCACCTTCTCATCATCAAAGGGTGACATGGCAGTGTTGAAGCCAATATAACCTAAGGAAAGCTCAGGAACGATAACCATCTCCTCACTCAGTGGATTCGTGGGGTCAAGCACCCTTTCAATGTTGGCAGTACCTACTTGAGTTATGTCAAGCTGCCCCTTTTCGTACATCATCATTGAGTTTCCGGTGAAGAGGAAGGTCACTATATCTAACTTAGCGATGTCTCCATAAAAGTTGTCGTTCCGCTCAAGGACTAACCTCTGCCCGCTCCACCATTCACGAAACTTGAAGGGGCCGGTTCCGCTGGGGAACCGCCACCAGTCAGCGGTGGGCTCAACATTCTCTTCGTCTACAACGAAGGCAGCAGGGTGAGTGAGCTTAGCCAGGAAGTAGGCTTTGGCCGCATCGATGGTGAGCTGCAAGGTCTTGTCATCGATCACCACCACCCCAGCAACCTCTTCAGCATCACCCCTCAGCTTCTCCTTAACGCCGACAATGTCGCCGAGATAGGCCTCAGCCACCTGAGAGCCAGTATCAGGGTCAGCGGCTCGCTCTATAGAATACTTAATATCATTCGCCGTCAACTCCTTGCCATGATGGAATCTCACGCCATCGCGAAGGTGAAAGGTATATGTAGTGCCATCGCCACTGACATCCCATCTCTCAGCAATATCGGGTATGACCTCAAGGTCACTGTTGAGCGTTACCAAGCCGCTAAATATTTCCACAATGTAACCTCCCGAGGTCGCATCGGCACAAAGGGCAGGATCCAAAGTAGAAGGCTCGGAGCCATAGAGGGTCAACACCCCAGCCCCGGACGTTCCGCCGCAACTGAGTGCAGACAAAGATAAAACAAAGACCATTGCCACAAGGGCAATGGCAATACCCTTCTTAACCCTCATCTGTTCCCTCGAGCCGACTCACCTCCAATTCAGAGCCTTTATCACACCCATCCCTTCATCTATGGCAGTCTTCTTACGCTACGCGACCTGT
This sequence comes from Dehalococcoidia bacterium, assembly GCA_030667555.1. Lineage (GTDB taxonomy): Bacteria > Chloroflexota > Dehalococcoidia > E44-bin15 > E44-bin15 > DAOUVR01. The sequence goes on along the minus strand of DAOUVR010000012.1, from coordinate 5,091 downwards.
TGTGGCAGATAGTCCTGACAGGCCGGCCGAAAATATTGGATGATTGATTCGTCTGCTCCCACCACACCTGGAGCGGATGCTCTATGCCAGCCTCCTTTGCCGGGCTTTTGGACGCCCTCCTTACTCAAGCTGTAATTTGAGATGAAGTTCCTTAAGCTGCTCGTCAGATACCTCGGCAGGGGCACCGAACATCTGGTCCATCGCGCTCTGGTTCTTGGGGAAGGGGATAACCTCCCTGATGGTCTCCTCCCCGGCGAGGATCATCACCAGCCTATCGATCCCAGGGGCGATGCCACCATGGGGCGGAGCACCGTATTCGAAAGCCTCAAGAAGGTGTCCGAAACGTTGCTCAATCTCCTTCTCTCCATATCCCAACAACCTGAGGATTTTCTCCTGAAGCTCCCTGGTATGGATCCTTATACTTCCGCTGGAAAGCTCGCAGCCATTACAGACAATATCATAGTGCCTGGCATGCACCCTTTCCGGCGCGCTATCCAGCAGGGGCACATCCTCATCTCTAGGTGCAGTAAATGGATGATGCATCGACTCCCATCCACCCCCTTCTCCCCTCTCGAATAGGGGGTAATCGAGAACCCAGCAGAAGGCAAGGAGGTTGGGATCTGCAAGGTCCAAGCGCTGCGCAATCTCCCCACGCAACGCGCAAAGCGCCTCGGCAACGATGTTTGGTTCGCCGGCAACAATGAGCAGGAGGTCTCCCTCCTTTGCCTCGAACCGTTTTGCTATCTCGTCAATCTGTCCCGTAGTCAGGAACTTGGCAGCCACGGATTTCCCCTGTTCTCCACCCAGTGGTAAGCTGACCAGCCCTTTTGCTCCGCGAGCCTGGACAAACTCAGCAAGCTCATTTATCTGGCGACGCGAGTAATTGCCGCAGCCCGGGGCACATATCCCCCTCACCCAACCCCCCACATCTATGGCGGAGCGAAACACGGCGAAATCGCATCCAGCCGCAATGTCCGCCAAATCCCTGATCTCAAGGCCGTATCGCAGGTCTGGTTTGTCCGTGCCATAGCGCTCCATAGCCTCAGCGAATGATAGACGAGGAAATGGCTTCAACACTCGCATTGCTGGCGTAACATCCTCCACCATTGAGGTGAAAAGCTCCTCCGTAAGAGTCAGGATGTCTTCTTCATCGACAAAGCTCATCTCCAGATCGAGCTGGGTGAACTCGGGCTGACGATCGGAGCGCTGGTCCTCGTCTCGGAAGCACTTGGCAATCTGGTAATACCTGTCGAAGCCAGCCACCATTAGTATCTGCTTGAGCTGCTGTGGGGACTGGGGCAGGGCGTAGAACTTCCCAGGATGGACTCGGCTGGGCACCAGGTAATCCCGCGCCCCTTCGGGGGTGCTGTTGATAAGGATCGGGGTCTCGACCTCGATGAACCCTCTCGCATCCAGGAAATCGCGTATGAACTTGACCACGCGATGGCGCAGGACCATATTGTCCCTCAACTTCTCACGGCGCAGATCAAGATAGCGATACTTAAAGCGAACGCTTTCTTCGACATCAACGTCTTCATTCACATTAAACGGTGGGGTCTTTGAGGCATTGAGTATCTCCACGTCCCGCACAACCACCTCAACCTCCCCAGTGGCGAGCTTTGGATTCTCCGTTCCTTGGGGGCGCTTCTCTACCTCACCGGAAACCTTCACCACGTACTCATTGCGCAACCGATTTGCCACCTCATGCACCTGCGCCGATATCTCGGGATTGAAGACTACCTGCACCAGGCCATATCGATCCCGCAGGTCGATGAAAACGAGCCCGCCATGGTCCCTCCTCCGGTGCACCCAGCCAGCAAGGGTCACTTGTTCACCGACATTCTTACTGGTTAGCTGACCGCAACAATGAGTCCTAAGCATTTGTACAATCCTTACTGGATTATAGTTCATAATAGGAGTGGAAATCCAGAGGGGCTTCCCCTACGGCAGGGCCGGGGCGTCCCCCCAGATATACGCCACACGGCGGGTTGGTAGGAAAACAAGAATGCTATTGCCACGAAAATACCGTTTTGGGCAGTGTCGCTAACTGGCCACACGCCTATTTTCATCATTGATAGTGCCATTGGCAACCAGCATATTAGATTGTGAGGCTCGTTTCTAACCTTGTAGGGGCGGCTTTAAAACCCGCCCCTACCCTCTCCTACAGGGGAGTCCAAAGGGCCCTCCCTCTGATGGGGCTTTGTGTACAACCTGGTCGCATAGCATACCCTCTGAAAAGTTGGCGTGCCCTTCTTGCTGTGATATACTAGCACGAACGCAGGCTAGCTAATATCTGCTGTCGAAACAAGGCTAAGGTCTGGCTGTAGACGATACTCCAGGCAGTCAGTAGTATGTAGAAAGGAGTGCATCAATGAAAACAAAAATGACCGAGCTGTTGGGAATAGAGCATCCCATTATGCTGGCGGGAATGGCTTACGTGGCCATACCCGAGCTAGTGGCTGCGGTTTCCAATGCCGGTGGACTGGGCATGTTGAATCCCGTTATCTATACTCCTGAGGGAACGAGGGAAGCTATCAGAGAGGTTAGGTCGCTCACCGACAAGCCCTTTGCGGTAAATATCACGCTGATTTTTCCTGGATCCAGAGAGAATGCTACGGTAGCCCTGGAGGAGAAGGTTCCGGTGATAAATACCTCTTTGGGCAGAGCCGATTGGATTATTAACGCAGCCCACGAGTATGGCGGCAAGGTTTTGGGTACCGTGGTAATGCAGAGACATGCGCGCCGATCGGAGCTGGATGGAGCTGACTTTCTCATCGTCACTGGCAACGAGGCAGCAGCCCATGGAGGCGACATTACTTCACTGGTATTACTACCCCTGGCCCGCACCTGGGTCAATACTCCCATCATAGCCGCCGGTGGTTTCTCCGATGGTAAGGGGCTGGCAGCAGCTCTAACGTTAGGGGCGGAAGGCATATCCATGGGCACAAGGTTTATGCTCACTCAAGAGAGCCCCACCCATGACAACTTCAAGCAACTCTGTTTTCAGGCTGCTGCGGAGGATACGATATACTCTGACCGCATTGATGGTCTACCTGGTAGGTTCCTCAAGACAAAGGCAGCGGAGATTATGACCAGGCAGACGGTGGCCTCACCGATAAAAGCCCTATCTGAGGCCAGGGAAATAAGCAGCATGCTAAATATTCCGCTATGGAAACTATTTATCAACGGCTTGAAAACGAGGAGCATTAGAGGCTTGGCCAGTCAAGCAGTTGGCACCGGTGGCCTCCGCACGGCTATAGAGGAAGGTGACCTTGACCGTGGGGTTTTACCCATCGGGCAGGTTACCGGCATAATTAATAATCTACCTACCTGCAAGGACGTGATTGATCAAACTATTGCCGAAGCCGAGGAGGTGATAAAAGCAACATTTGCAAAACTGGCCTGATACGACAAGGGCTTGGTTGTATTCAAGACACGGGCGAGCTGTCCAGGGTGCACCGCCAAAGCAAGCATGAGGCGTTTATGGACGGAAATCCATTTGTAATCAGAGGTTTCTAGAAAGGAGCACATTAATGAAAACAAGGATGACTGAGCTATTCGGCATTGAGCATCCCATTATGCTCTCGGGGATGAACTGGCTGACCACACCCAAGCTGGCAGCCGCCGTTTCCAACGCCGGCGGGCTCGGTGTACTGGCCGGCAGCCACTATGATAAAGATGGCATCAGAGAAGCCATTAGAGAACTCAGAGAGCTTACCGATAAACCCTTTGGCATCAATCTCGTACTGGGTGTGGGCACCCGTGAGCTGATCTCGGTAGTTATCGAAGAAAAGGTACCCGTGCTGAACTATGCACTGGGGAGACCGCCTCAGATTGCACCCGTTATAGAGGCCGTCCACGAGTATGGTGGCAAGGTTATCGGGACTACAGCCTTCGTAAGACACGCACTGCGCTCGGAACAACTGGGGTCTGATGCCGTTATAATTACCGGTTACGAGGCCGCATCCCACTCCGGTAATGTCGGCGCCCTGGTACTGGTACCCAGCATCAGTAGCGCGGTGAAGGTTCCCTGCATTGGCGCCGGCGGCTACACTGACGGCAAAGGACTGGTAGCAGCTCTGGCTTTAGGAGCCGAGGGTATAGCCATGGGTACCAGGCTGGCAGCTACTCAGGAAGCAGAGGTTGCTGATGCAATCCGTGAAGTTTGGCTTAAGGCTACCATTGAAGACACCGTAATTGACCCTGCATTCGACGGAATAAATTGCCGGGTCATAAGAAATAAAGCGGCTCAAGACCTGCTGGAAAAGAATCGCTGGCCGATAATTGACGCCATTCAGGCCGGCCTACACATGAAGAAAGCACTGAACCTTTCATATCCTGAAGTGATCCGCACCGCCCGCGCCATCAAGGGTCAGGAATCAGGCGTCGGGGGTGGCAAGAGGAGTTGGGCATCAACAATGCGTTTCGCCGTTGGCTCCCGATTGTTTGCCAAGGCTACCACAGATGGTGACCCGGTAAACGGAATTCTCATGTGCGGCCAGGGTGCTGGCCACATAGAAGATATCCCCACCGTCGCCGAGGTGATCCAGCGAACCATCGCCGAAGCCGAGGATATCATACGAGCAGCCAGTGCAAAACTGGCCTAGTACGAGGAGGAGTCACTTATGTTCAAGACCAGAATCACTGAGATGCTCGGCATCGAGTACCCCCTCATTCAAGGGGGGATGGCGTGGGTTTCCTGCCCGGAGCTCGTGGCGGCGGTCTCCAACGCCGGAGGTCTGGGCCTCCTCGTTTCCGCCTTCTGTGCTACCAAGGAAGACCTCCGAGAAGAAATCAAGAAGACGAAGAGCCTGACCGATAAGCCCTTCGGCGTCAACATAAGCCTGTTCCCATCCATAAGGGCATTGCCAAACGAGGAATACATCGAGGCGATAATTGAGGAAGGAGTCCCCGTAGTGGAGACCTCCGGTCACACGGCCCCCACCGAGTATATGACCCGCCTCAGAGAGGGAAATGTAAAAGTCATCCATAAATGCGCCTCGGTGAAACATGCCAAGACGGCAGAGCGGGTGGGTGTAGATGCGGTGGCTGTGGTCGGGATGGAAAATGGTGGCGCTACCGGGATGCTGG
>DAOUVR010000007.1 GCA_030667555.1 Dehalococcoidia bacterium | reverse complement strand
CTTAGAGGTGTTGGGCTTACTGACACCGAGCTTGAAATCCTGGGAGTAAGGATGGCAGGTAGCTGAGATGGCAGGGAATGTTCAAGGACGGAAAGCCAGACAACTGACTAAGATTGATGCATCTGGTGTTTCCTATCGCGAGCTCAATGCCATGCTAAGGGATGCAGTTTGGAATGGAACCCAGAGGATTGAGCTCCAGAACGTCTATGGGCAGAGATATATCGGCACCGACTTAAACAAGCCAGTCGAGATCGAGATATTTGGCGTTCCAGGCAACGACCTCGGAGCGTTTATGAATGGTCCCCGTATTATTGTTCGCGGCAACGCGCAGGATGGGTGTGGAAACACGATGAACAATGGCGAGATAATCATTCATGGTCATGCCGGGGATATTATCGGCTTATCAGCGCGTGGAGGAAAAATCTTTGTCCGCGAGGATGTCGGCTACAGGGCTGGCATCCACATGAAGGAGTATGAGGACAAGAAACCAGTGTTGATTATTGGAGGCACTGCCCAGGATTTCTTCGGGGAATATATGGCGGGTGGAATTGTAATCCTCCTTGGCCTCAATTTGAAGGAGGGGGAGCGTCACAAAGCCAGGTTTATCGGCACCGGGATGCATGGGGGTGTTATCTACTTGAGGGGCGGCGTAGATGATTTCCAATTGGGCAAAGAGGTGGGTGTTGCTGAGGTAGAAGAAGAGGACTACCAGACTCTTCAGAAGTATGTTGGCGAGTTTGCGGCTCATTTCGGCTACGATGCTGCAGAGATATTAAAACACAAGTTTACTAAGCTATTTCCCCTTTGGCTCAGGCCCTATGGCAGGCTCTACGCCTACTAAGAGAACAGGTGAAACATCATTTCCTTAGCAGTTCTTCGGTGTTATTGCTTGTAAAAAACGAGGATAGAGGTGGTTAATGCCACGTTGGGGTAATCGACTAAGTAACCGTGGGGGGCTTTCGGGATATATGCATAGCCATGTGAGAGGACGGGCCGATTTTGTTAAAATTGTTGATTATGGCTGACGAAACTGAGCAGATAAGAGAACTGAGATCAGGGCTCATTGACAGTGGTTTCATTTGCTCAATTATTCCCGGTGACGAGAATGCAGTCGAGCAGGTCACAGAAAAAGCCCCGGATTTGGTACTTATAGCTATGGAGGGCTTGTCAGATTGTTCTTGGGTAAGGCATTTAACCTGCGGTGTCAAGCAGGAAGGCCATATACCTGTTGTCGCCCTTCTCTCGGTGGAGGCGCTTGGCAGTATTGATTCTGCAATGACTATAGATGATTTTGTAGTCGAGCCATGGGACGCGATTGAAATAGCGGTGAGGATTAAGCGAATCCTGCGGCGAACGTACAATATAGACAATGGGGAGCTCATCAGGTGTGGTGACTTGGTCGTAGACTTAGCGCGGTGTGAGGTATGCCTCAATGAGCAGCTTATTCCGTTGACCTTTAAGGAATACGAGCTACTCAGATTTCTGGCGAGCAATAAGGGGAGAGTCTTCACTCGTGATGCTCTTCTCAACAAAGTCTGGGGCTACGACTACTTTGGGGGCGACAGAACGGTAGATGTGCATATAAGGAGGCTCAGGAGCAAGATCGATGACTCTACTCATACCTTTATCGAGACTGTGAGGAACATAGGCTACAAGTTCAAGGAATCTTAAAGCTAGATGCCGTTGAAGTCAATAAAAGGGGAAGGGAAATCCTTCCCCTTTTATATTTTGTAACACAAATGTAATTTAGTCGCAATATGCTGGAAACATTTAGTCGTTAGCATTAGTCTAAGGAAGGAGGATCGCTGTGGACGTCTATAAAAGGTTAAAGGTGTAGGCAAGTCTTTGATTCAACGAGGTAATGGTGAAGGGCAAAGGTGAAGGCAAGCACAGTTATGATGAAAAAAATGGAGAGCTTTGATGGGAGTAGGGCTCTAGCGCAAGCTGGGTTTTCATATATCCAGAGAAAGGGGGGTACTTGTGTCAGTGAATAGGGCACTGATCTTGATTAGGAGGGGAGGGCTTTTCCTTTTCTTCACACTCCTATTCGTCTTTCTGGGCTCGACAATTGCTTCGGCTGCTGACCCTACAGGGGAAACCGCCCTCCTTGGAGACCCAGGGTTGCCGGCGGATTATGTTTGGGTGTTGATGTGTTCATTCCTGGTCTTCCTGATGCAGGCCGGCTTTGCTATGCTGGAGGGGGGCTTCTGCCGGGCCAAGAACACCGCCAACCTGATGCTCAAAAACCTGATGGATTTCGCTATGACCTCTCTATCTTTCATGGTTATGGGCTTCGCCCTTATGTTTGGTGCTGATAAGGCAGGGGTGATCGGGACTACAGGTTGGTTCCTCACTGGTGATGCATATGATGTTGGTACATATCTGCTCTTTATCTTTCAGGTGGTGTTCGCTGCTACCGCTGCCACTATTGTTGCTGGGGCAGTAGCTGAAAGGATGAAGTGGAGGGCTTATTTCCTCTACAGTATCATAATAGGTGCCATCATTTACCCAATCTATGGACACTGGGTGTGGGGTGGTGGCTGGCTTTCCGCATTGCCCCTTGGTGCTGGGCATATCGATTTTGCTGGTTCAGGGGTAGTACACACCATAGGGGGGGTTGTAGGACTGGCTGGAGCTATAGTTCTGGGGCCAAGAATCGGCAAATATGTGAATGGCAAGCCAAGAGCTATACCAGGTCATAGCTTAGCTTTGGCGGCACTGGGATGTTTCATCCTATGGTTTGGATGGTTTGGGTTTAACTCAGGCAGTACGCTTTCAGCTCATGATCTGAGAATATCGGTTATAGCTGTAAATACCAACCTGGCTGCTGCCGCTGCAGCCTTCGCTGCCATGCTGTTCACCTGGATAAGAAGTAAAAAGCCAGATGTGGGCATGGCCCTCAATGGCGCCATAGCCGGACTGGTAGCCATAACTGCTCCATGCGCCTTTGTGGAGGCTTGGGCGGCGGTGGTAATCGGACTTGTGGCTGGTGTGCTGGTGGTGCTCAGTGTATACTTCTTTGACAAGATAGGAGTTGACGATCCAGTAGGTGCAGTGAGCGTTCATGGCACCTGTGGCGTGTGGGGGCTATTGTGTGTAGGGTTATTCGCCGATGGGGCCTATGGTGGCGTTATCGGGTTATTCTATGGGGGAGGATGGGGGCAGCTCGCCGCGCAAGTAATAGGAGCAGCGGTCTGCATCGCCTGGGCATTCATCTTGGGGTATGCCCTCTTCAAGATAATGGACAAGGTTATGGGGATAAGAGTATCGCCACAGGAGGAGTTGGCTGGCCTGGACATTTCCGAGCACGGAACCAAGGCATATTCTGAGTTCCCCTATATGGAGGCTTGAAATGAAAAAGATCGAAGCGATAATTCGTCCCGAGTGTCTGGGGATGGTAAGAAAGGCGCTGGAAGATCTGGGCTATCCGGGGATGACTATTTCTGAGGTCAAAGGTCATGGGAAACAAAAGGGGTTAACTCAGCAGTGGCGAGGCAGGGAATATAAGGTTGATCTCTTGCTCAAGCTCAAAGTCGAGATTGTGGTCCTCGACGAAGATGTAGCTAACACAATAGACGCCATTGTCAGAAGTGCTCGGACAGGGGAGATGGGCGATGGCAAGATATTCATCCTGCCGGTTGAAGGCGCGGTGCGCGTCAGGACTGGCGACAAAGGCGAAAACGCTATTTAGAACAAAAAAGGAGGTTTGAAATGGTGACTAAAAGCAGGCAAGAAGGCAAGGAATATGTCCTAAAGATGGCAAAGGAGTGCGATGTGAAGTTCATCAGGTTGTGGTTCACGGACATTCTGGGCACGCTCAAGAGCTTTGCCATCACAGTGGAGGAATTGGAAGGGGCCTTGGAGCAGGGGATGGGTTTTGATGGCTCCTCCATCGAGGGGTTTGCCAGGATCGATGAGAGCGATATGGTGGCTCTGCCCGACCCTGACACCTTCCAGCTTCTTCCCTGGAGGCCAAAGGAGCACCACTCCGTGGCCCGGATGTTCTGCGACATTTTGATGCCCGGCGGAGGGCCCTTCGAAGGCGATCCAAGGTATGTCCTGAAGAGAAACCTGAAGAGGGCAGCGGATATGGGTTACACCTACTACGTAGGTCCTGAACTGGAGTACTTCTACTTTCGAGACTCTAAGGGGACCGAGACATTGGATGAAGGGGGCTATTTCGATATGATCCCTCTGGACACAGCGACTGACCTAAGGAGGGAGACGGTTCTCACTCTGGAGGAAATGGGCATCGGCGTCGAGTACTCCCATCATGAGGTTGCTCCCAGCCAGCATGAGATAGATATGAGGTATACTGACGCTCTAACCATGGCTGATAGCGTGATGACCTATCGCCTGGTAGTTAAGCAAATAGCCTTGAAGCACGATGTTTACGCTACCTTTATGCCCAAACCCATTTTCGGTGTCAATGGCAGTGGCATGCACGTACACCAGTCGTTATTCAAGGAGGGGCATAACGCTTTCTTCGATGCGAAAGACCCATATCATCTTTCCGAGACGGCCAAGTATTATGTAGCCGGGCTACTAAAGCATGCCCCTGAAATCACATCCGTTACCAATCAGTGGGTCAACTCATACAAGCGGCTGATTCCTGGCTATGAGGCCCCGGTTTACCTTTCCTGGGCGCGGCGTAATAGGTCAGACCTGATCAGGATTCCAGAATACCAGCCTGGCAAGGAAAAGTCGACGAGGATAGAATTTAGATCCCCAGACCCTGCCTGCAACCCGTACCTCACATTCAGCGTGATGCTGGCCTCTGGGCTGGAAGGGATCGAAAAGCAGTATGAAATTCCAGAACCTGTGGAAGAGAATGTATACGAAATGACGGACGAGGAGCGTCAAAAAAGGGGAATAGATACCCTGCCTGGCAGTCTATGGGAGGCTATTCAACTCACCGAGGAGAGTGAGGTTGTGCGAAAGGCCCTCGGCGATCACGTTTTCGATGCCTTCATCAAAAACAAGAAAATCGAGTGGGACCTGTACCGGGCTCAAGTGACCGACTACGAGCTTAAGAAATACCTACCGGTCTTATAAATCGAACGTACTCCGTTCTAGCGGGAGTTGCTAACATGCGGCAACTGCGCGTTGGTATGGCTCAGATCAACACAACCGTCGGCGATTTTGCGGGCAACACGCAGAAAATCATTAAGGCCATAGCTGAAGCGAAGTCTTTGGGAGTTGATCTACTTACCTTTCCCGAGCTTGCAGTATGCGGCTATCCGCCGGAGGATCTTCTGCTCAAGCCACAGTTTATAGAAGAGAATCTGAAGTCGGTTGACCAGATCGTAAAACAATCCTCCAGGATCGCGATCGTCGTTGGCTTCGTCGATGCCAAAGAGGATATCTACAATGCTGCTGCGGTGAAAGTCGGGATAGAAGTCGAAAGCATAGCATGGGGTGGGATGGTCGATTATGAACAAATGACGAATTTCCCAGAGTTGTAACGAGACTTCGGCTTAGTTGAAATGCACGTGTTACATTCCACAAAAAAAGACAAAGGAGGTTAGCTATGCCATACGATTGGGGACCGCACTATATTGTGCCTTCCGAGATTCTCAAGACCTTCTCGGGCGTGGTCCGCCTGCGGGAGCAGTATGATGAACAGTTGCTGGACAAGGAGTTGGAGGAACTTGGCATCCACGGCCCCATCACGAGGGTGAGCAACCCGTGGTACTACCGCAAGAAGGGCACGCATACCTGGACCAAGATCGGGGAGTCCGATGATAGGAGCGAGAACTTCGCAGTAAGATGGGACACGTCAAAGTTGGAGAACGGGCAATACGAGGTGTTCGGAATGATGCACGTCTTCGTTAGGGTAGGTGATGTCGAACGAGCCATCGCGAGGGAGAATGTGGTAGAAGTTACCGTTGAGCACTGAGTATAGCAATGCGTAGCAAACGGGCTCTAATCACCGAGGGGAGCGAAGTTGTTCGAAAAGCCCTCGGCGATCACGTTTTCGATGCCTTCATCAAAAACAAGAAAATCGAGTGGGACCTGTACCGGGCTCAAGTGACCGACTACGAGCTTAAGAAATACCTACCGGTCCTTTGATTCATGTACAGCCAGCCAATTATAAGACATGTCTGCCGAACTACGGTGTCCTCGATGAGGGTCGCTAATTCCAGGCTGGCAGTGTGTTTCACATCTACGATGTAGATGGCGTCGGCATCAACCTCCGGGGTGGAAGCACTAAGGGGAACTCAGCGACTGCGCACGCGCCCAAAATAGAAGGCTAGTGCCACCGAAGCGACGATAGCGCCCAGACCAACCATCAGGACAGCAGGGCTGAAGCCAAAGGTGAAGTCCCCTACTCCGTAGATGAGCGCATAGCCAATAATGAAGTTGACCAGCCCCCAGATGACGTTCACTAACGGGGATGATTCCCCAACAGCGGGTGGTGAGGCGAAGGGGCTTTGAAATTTCTTCCCAGATATACCATGCACGAAGTGCGGCACACCGTTGGCTAGAAGGACGCCCGCAAGGAAGTAAGCCAGATAAGCATACCACGCCATATGTTTCCTCTCCTTTCCTTCGATGTCGTTGGACTCGATGTAACAGCTTTGCTACCGTGTCGGTCTCGACCTCTTTGCTCGGATTCTACTACCATAGATATAACCGGTCAACGAGAATGGGGAAGTCCTTGCCGGTGATAAACTGCTCTGATAGATGAAAGTATCAGTTTGAAGTGGTGAGGCTCTCTTCCTTGAGACCAAGGGGGACATTGGGGGTAGCTTGATAAACATACTCTCCCTGCACTGCAAGCAATGTTGTGATACATCATGCACATCATTTCTAAAAAAGTGTTACCCATGCCTGAAAAAATGCACCGCCTTTGAGCTGATGGCCTGGGTGTCCCAACAACCACTAAACGGGCCAGGGGAAAACCACGCACGCCACCAAGTAGCCGATAAGTCCGGCTAGAATAGCGGATATTATTGTGATTAGCAGCCCCGACCTGAGCATTTCTGGTATTGTGATGAAGCCCGTGCCGTAGACTATTGCTGTGGTGGTAGTGGCTGATGGGAAGGCCCCACCCATGTTAGCAGCGGCGGTGATGGCAATCGCAAGGGCTACGGGGTTGCCCACGCCAAGTTGCGTGGAGAGAGTTACACCCACCAGTACCCACACCGTCATCGAGGTCATGTGTGACATGAAGTTGGCCATCATTACTGTAACTAGGCTGAGTACCACCACCATTGCCAGCGGCGCTAACCCGCTGACGACAGGGGATAGGGCACCGCTGAGGGTCTCTATGATGCCCGTCTCTGGGTTGCCCAAGACGCCGGCAAGGGCGAGACATATGGCCACCAGGCTGACCGTGCCGAGGTCCACGTTGGCGGCCCAATCTCGGAAGGTGAGCAGCGTCCTCCTTTCACCCCCTGCCTTGTAAGGCACCATGCACATGATGGTGACGATGATGATGGCAGTAACTCCCCAGTTCAGGGGCTCCTTTATGACTGCATAGATGTCCGTGCTGATATATCGGATGGGGTCGGGGATCATCCAGCAGATTACCGCCAGGGCCAGGAATCCCCAGGCCAGCTTCTCCCCCAGGTGCATGGGCCCCATCTTCTTCAGTTCCTCGGTGAGAAATTTACTATCCAGGGCCTTTAACGCTGAGATATCGGGCCTCATCACATAGCGGACAACCAGGATGGTGACGATGGTGGTGATGATGAAAATGAGTACCCCGGGGATACACCACTGGCCGAAGCCCATGTAGTAGCCGGTCATCTCCTCCACTATGCCCATGGCCACGATGTTTATGACGGTGCCTACCGGGGTGATCATCCCGCCAAAGTTAGCTGCCCAAGCGATGCTGAGGATGAAGAACAAGGCGAACTTATCGCCCTTCTTGATACCAGCGGTCTCCAGGAGAGGGAGGGCCAGGCTGATAAATATAATGGTGGAGGCGGTATTGGAGGTGAAGGCGCTCAAGATGCCGCAGGCCACGAAGTATATAGTGAAAAGGCGCCACGGTCTTCCCCTGATGAAGGAGAGGTTGAGCATAGTAAGGGCGTAGCGCCGCGCTGCCCCGGTGGTGTGCAGGGCGGCAGCGATGCCGAATGAAGCGATAAGGAAGATGTTGATCCAGTGGCCGAAGTAGCCGAAAGCATCCTTGGCTGGCAGCACACCTACTACCACCCATAACGCCAGGCCAAAGAAAGAGGAGACACCGATAGGCACCGGCGTGAACAGCCACCAGCATAGAACGAGCAGGAATACTCCCACCGTCCTCATGCCCAGTGGTGTCATTGCCCCAAAGGGTGGTACTACTAGGAACAGTGCGAATACCGCAAGCCCTAAAATGAGGCCGATGAGCTTTGTTCTTGTCAGCTAGTAGCCCCCTTCTATTGGCAGCGGCTTAGCATGTTATCATAGGAGATTAAACCTGTCAACGGAGTTGCCCACCGCCTCAGCCATTGACCCCCAACTCTAATATAGACTATAATTCTTGTCTAGAATTGTTACATGTGGTAGCTGGTTTGCCGACATCTTGCTGACAAACTTCTTAAGACACCCCTACGTAAGATAGTATACTCAGATACAAGCTAGGGCCTGATCGCAAGCCAGTTGAGATGATGTACGGGCTATCCGCGAAATGGATTAGGGGTGTGGGGTTTCTGACTTCTAGTCAGGGTGTCACCAGTCTGAATCTCACATGGCTCAATAGATAACAAGGTTGACTTCGAGATGACAAAGGAAAGTCAGGGGACTGAAACTCTTCGAATCACCACCAGCGACGACTTGGAGGTCTCTACTTATCTGGAGATCGCCAAGCAAAAAGCAGGCGAGCAGCCAATTCCTGCTGAGGCACCTGAGGCTGACCGCGAGACGGTATTGGTCATCGACTTCGGCTCCCAATATAGCATGCTCATAGCCAGAAGGGTGCGGGAGTGTCATGTCTATAGCGAGATATTGCCCTATGACGCCCCTTGGCAAAAGATTGCCTCCCTTAAACCCAGGGGATTCATCTTCTCCGGGGGGCCAGGCAGTGTGTATGAGCCAGGGGCGCCTCTGGCTCCAGCATACATTTATGAAACCCATCTCCCGATATTGGGAATCTGCTACGGGATGCAGGTGCTCGCCCATCAGCTTGGTGGGAGGGTTGCCCTAGGGACGAGGCGTGAGTATGGTCATGCCATCCTCCATCAGGGGGATGTAGAGTCGCCCATTTTCGCCGATTTGCCTGCCTCCATGCCAGTTTGGATGAGCCATGGAGACCAGATAGTGGAGTTGCCGCCTGACTTCACCTCTCTTGGTTATACTGAAAACTCACCTATTGCGGTTATGGGCAATAAGCATGGGTTTATCGGACTACAGTTTCACCCTGAGGTGTCTCATACCCCTCATGGGAAGGATATCCTGGCGAACTTTCTTCATCGTATCTGCGGCTGTAGCGGCAACTGGACATTGGGCAACTTTGTCGCCGAAAGCATAGAGCGTATCAGGAGGCAGGTGGGGGAAGGAAGGGTTATCTGTGCTCTCTCTGGTGGTGTCGATTCCGCAGTTACAGCCGCGCTGGTCCACCGTGCCATTGGCGATCAGCTGACCTGCATCTTTGTTAATAATGGACTCCTTCGCCGTGACGAAGCTGAGCGAACAATCAATACCTTTAAGCGAAATCTGAGGATGAATATTGACTATATTGATGCCAGCGATAGGTTCTTAGGGCGTCTTAGAGGGGTTACTGACCCTGAGATGAAGCGCCGCCTTATAGGCGAGGAATTCATCTCTGTCTTCGAGGGAGAGGCGGCGAAGTTGGGGAAGGTAGGTTTCCTTGCTCAAGGCACCCTTTACCCCGATGTTATTGAGAGCACTACCCCGGAAAGTATGGCCTCTGTAAAGATAAAGACCCATCACAATGTTGGTGGGCTGCCAACAAGTATGACTTTCACCTTGATCGAGCCGCTTCGGTATCTATTCAAAGACGAGGTGAGGGAGGTTGGGCTTGCCATGGGCATGCCTGAGGAGATGGTACTGCGCCAACCTTTCCCCGGCCCCGGCCTTGCTATACGCATCATCGGCGAGGTGACCGAGGAGAAGCTGGATATATTGCGGGCTGCCGACTGGATTGTGATGAATGAGATAAAACAAGCTAAGCTCTACCGAGAGCTTTGGCAGAGCTTCGCTATCTTGACCGATACCAAGAGCGTTGGGGTGATGGGGGATTATCGAACTTATGGTTATCTTATTGCTCTTCGCGCAGTAACATCTGAGGATGCTATGACTGCCGACTGGGCCCGTCTCCCCTATGACCTGTTGGCTCGCGTCGCGAATCGCATCGTCAATGAGGTCCATGGAGTGAATCGGGTGGTTTACGATATCTCATCAAAGCCGCCGTCAACGATAGAATGGGAATGAGACAAGCTGAAGGAGGTGATACATGACATACGAGTCTGAGTACGAGAACGAAGAAGATGTAGACGTAGTTTTGGAGATGTTGCGAGAAGACCTCATCGGGGAGCTTCAGGCGATCAATCAGTATCAGGAGCATATCGACAGCCTGGATGACGAAGAGTCGATAAAGGTTCTGGAGCACATTCGCGATGATGAAAAGGAGCATGTTGCAGAGCTAACCAAGCTCATTCAGAAGCTGGATCCTATCCAGGCCGAAATGTTCAAACGAGAGGGGCTATAGCTCAAACGGGAATTGAATGAATATCCTTGTCATTGGTGGCGGGGCAAGAGAACACAGCTTGGTGTGGAAGCTCAGTCAGAGCCCTAAGGTCGCCAAGCTGTACGTCGCTCCAGGAAATGCGGGTACCGGGCTTATCGCCGAAAACTTGAATGTTCAAGCTACTGACCTACAGTCTCTGGCCCAGGTGGCTAGAGAGAAAAACATCGACCTAGCAGTTGTTGGCCCCGAAGTACCGCTAGCAGCGGGCATTGTCGACCTCTTTCAAAGTCGTGGTATTCCCATCTTTGGTCCCGATAAAGAAGCAACCAAGATAGAGTCAAGCAAGGTCTTCGCCAAGGATTTGATGCACAAATATGGCATCCCCTGTGCCAAGAGCAGGGGTTTTTCATCCTTTAGCGAAGCAAAGGATTATGCCCGTTCCCAAAAGCCTCCTATCGTGGTCAAGGCTGATGGGTTAGCGGCAGGCAAGGGGGCCATTCTAGCTTACTCTATCGATGATGCGCTAAATGCATTGTCCGCCATTATGCAGGATCGCATCTTGGGGAGCGCTGGCGACCAGGTGCTGGTGGAGGAGTGCCTCGAGGGGAAGGAGGTAAGCCTTCTCGCCCTCACCGATGGCAAGGCAGTCGTCCCTATGGTGCCTGCTTGCGATTACAAGAGGGTGTTCGATGGTGACCAGGGTCCTAATACTGGGGGCATGGGGGCTTACAGCCCTCCAAATTTCTTCGATACAGAGACGATCAATCTGGTGAAGGAGACCATCCTCGAACCTGTAGTGCGGGCGATGGCAAAAGAGGGAAAGCCGTACAAAGGTGTTCTCTATGCCGGATTGATGATCACCGAGGATGGTCCGAAAGTTATGGAATTTAACGCTCGTTTTGGCGATCCTGAGAACCAGGTGATGATACCCCGCCTCGAAAGCGACCTGGTGGAAATCATGCTCGCAGTGATCGAAGGCAGGCTGGATGAGATCAAGGTTGAGTGGAGCGATGAAGCTTGCGTTGCTGTGGTTGTGGCTTCAGGAGGCTATCCCGGCAGCTATAAAACAGGTTTCCCCATCACCGGCCTGGACATGGTTGATAAAGACATCCTCGTCTTCCATGCCGGGACAAAGGCAGAGGGAGGCGTGATCCATACCGATGGGGGAAGGGTACTCACCGTTACCACCACAGGTAAAAACATCGCTGAGGCGAGAGAAAAGGTCTATAACAACCTGCCTCGCATTCACTTCGAAGGTTGCCATTATAGGAAAGATATCGCCCAAAGGGAGGTTTGCTAAGAAATGTCACTTGTTGGGATAGTTATGGGGAGCAAATCGGATGGGCCGTTGATGCAGCCAGCGCTGGATGTACTCGGTGAACTGGGCATCGACTATGAGGTCTCTATCATTTCGGCGCATCGAACGCCGGAGAAGGCTAGAGAATACGGGCAGGGTGCTCGAGAAAAGGGATTTGAGGTTATTATTGCTGGAGCTGGATGGGCAGCACACCTGCCTGGTGTCATCGCTAGCTGGACCACCCTTCCGGTGATCGGCGTTCCACTTGCGACGAGTCAACTCAAGGGAGTAGACGCCATCTATTCTGTGGTTCAGATGCCTGCTGGCGTGCCAGTAGCCTGTGTCGCCATCGACGGGGCTAAAAACGCTGCACTCCTCGCTGCTGCGATACTCGGCCTCAAACACGAGGATACTAGACAGGCATATGAAGGGTATCGGCAACGTTTAGCGGCTCAGTAGATGGCAAGAAAGTACCTCATAGTAAACCCTCAGGGGCAACTGCTCACCGACAAACCATAAGAACAGAGGGTAGCCTACCCCGATTATGTCGGGGTGCTCTAGGCGTGATTGGTCGCCTTAGGCGACCAATCCACCCAAGATAGAGTATGAGAATCTGTTTTCGTTGCGGAAGAGAGGATATGGAACAAGCACCAAGAAAGGGAAGAATCTTTTACGGCTGGTGGATCGTTGCGGTGTGCATAATCGTGAACATGCTGCACGCAGGGGCCGCCTTTTACGCCTTCAGTAGATTCTTGCCTACGCTGCTGGAGGAGTTTCAATCCGGTGCAACCGTTATCGCCGGGGCGGCTTCGGTGTACATGCTAACCGTTGGCCTCACCGGACCATTGGCGGGAAAACTGACGGACAAGTATGGTCCTAGGAAACTGATAGTCATCGGCGGGGCGATCGCGGCAGCGGGGTTCATGCTCCTTGGCCTGGCCAATGCTGTCTGGCATCTCTACGTCTTCTATCTTGTGGTGGGGATAGGGATGAGCGGGGCTGGGTTTGTGCCGATAAGTGTCGCCATCTCCAACTGGTTCGACAGAAGAAGGGGCCTGGCCATGGGTATCACCATGGCAGGCGTGTCCCTGGGAGGGATCGTTATCGCTCCTCTGACTCATTATCTAATCATATGGACCGGGTGGCGGATGGCGTTTGTCATTCTGGGAGCGATGTGCGCCGTCTTGATCGTCATCCCTATCATGTTGGTGATGAGGACCAGGCCGGAGGACGTGGGCCTATTGCCCGATGGTGCCAGGCCTAAGGAGGGCGAGGCGGTGCCGGCGTTGGCCAGAGTCCCAGATTCGCCTGATTCAAACGAGAGCTCCAATCCGGGCAACAAAAGCTGGACACTCTCCATGGCCTTCCGCACCCCTTCGTTTTGGTTGCTGCTGGCCACTTTCTTCTTTGCCGGCTCGGTGGTAGCTGGCGTGCTTCAGCACGAGGTCAACATCCTAAAAGACATGGGAATACCGATGGCGGCTGCCTCATTCGCTCTGGGTCTTACTGGCGGGATAGGAGGCCTGGGAAAGGTGGTCTTCGGTCTTCTAGGGGACAGGTTTACCCCCAGGATTGCCAGTATTCTCTGCATCGCCCTGCAGATTGTCGGACTTGTTCTCCTCATGATGACCCATACGACTGCTATGGTCTGGGTCTTCGTGTTTGTCTATGGATTTGCCATGGGAGGATGGCTAACTATGGAGCCTCTGGTTACTGGAGAGCTCTTCGGGATGGCATCATTTGGCACCATCTTCGGCTGGGTTCTAGCCGCTGCTGCTGTGGGCTCCAGTCTGGGGCCGATTATTATGGGAGCGGTCTATGACGCTTCGGGAAATTACACGATAGGTCTTATCACCTTCCTTGGTGCGTATACTGTGTCGATGACGTCGCTCCTTCTTGTCCGAAAACCAAAGCTGGCCAACAGTGCTACACTCTAAGTATCATCGAGCCTTTAGCGTCGACCATGGACATGATATACTAATGCAGGACAACAAAGCCCAACATTGAATCCAGTTTAAAACTCGAAAAAAGGTTGAGAAGATGATTGAGAGATATTCAAGGCCAGAGATGAAAAAAGTCTGGGCCGATGAAACGAAGTTCGATAAGTGGCTTCAGGTTGAGATCGCAGTTTGCGAAGCCTGGGCTGAGCTGGGAACTATTCCCAGGGAAGAGATTCCCAAGATCCGAAAGGCACGTTTCGACCTCGGGCGCTTCGACGAGATTCTTAAGAAGACCCACCATGATATGACTGCCTTCCTCGGTTCAGTGGCGGAGAGCCTGGGTGAGGAGAGCCGCTTCGTTCACCTCGGCCTCACCTCAAACGATATCATGGACACAGCCCTCAATCTGCAGTTGCGTGAGGCGTGCGACATCCTGGTGCGGGGTGTTGAAGGACTCATCGCTGTGCTCAAGGAGAAGGCGATAGAGCACAGGAAGACCATTATGATCGGCCGCACCCACGGCGTGCATGCCGAGCCTATCACCTTCGGCCTGAAGCTTGCTCTATGGGTTGAGGAGATGAAGAGAAATGCATACAGGCTAGCAGAGGCCAGGAAGGTGATATCTGTAGGCAAGATCTCAGGGGCAGTGGGCACCTATGCTACCCTGAGCCCTGAGGTCGAGAGGATCGCTTGTTCGAGGTTGGGGCTTGAGCCAGCGCCGGTTTCCACCCAGATCATCCAGCGCGACCGCCACGCCCAATTTGTAACAACATTAGCCATTATCTCAAGCTCGCTGGAAAAGTTTGCCCTGGAGATCAGGGGTCTGCAGCGAACAGAGATTCTGGAAGCTGAGGAGCCCTTCGAGGCGGGACAGACGGGCTCCTCGGCGATGCCACATAAGCGCAACCCAGAGCTGTGCGAGCGCGTCTGTGGTCTTGCCAGGCTGGTTCGCGGGCATGCCCTGACATCGATGGAGAACATCGCCCTGTGGCACGAGCGGGACATCAGCCACTCCTCCACCGAGCGTATCATCCTCCCCGATTCCTGCCTGGTGCTTGACTATGTGCTCTACATCTTTACCTACATTATGAAGGGACTCCAGGTCTACCCCGAACGCATGAGGGAGAACCTTGAGTTGACTAAGGGGCTTGTCTTTTCCCAGCGGGTGATGCTGGCGCTGATCGAAAAGGGCCTCAGCCGTGAGGAGGCTTACAGGATGGTGCAGCGCAATGCGATGCAGGCATGGAAAGAGAGGGTAAGCTTCTTTGACCTTCTAACAGGCGATCCCGAAGTCGGCAAGCACCTTTCAAAGGCCGAACTGGAGGACATTTTCGACTACGCCTACTTCATCCGCCATGTCGACGCGATCTTTAAGCGGCTAGGGCTGGTATGAGGAAAACGCCACTCCCTGAGGAATATACTCGCGAATATTACCTAAACGCCTGCGAAGGCTTCCGTGAATTCCAGATGGGGAAGCTCTCGCCACGGCACCGGATAGTGCTCAAGTATCTAAATGTAAAGCCTGGAGAGAGGGTTCTCGATATTGGCTGTGGACGGGGCGAGCTAGTCAGGGAAAGTGAGCGACTGGGAGCTTATGCGGTAGGTATAGACTACTCCCCTGCGGCAATAAAGCTCTCGAGAGACAGCGGAGCTACCATCGCTGCCAACGCTACCTCCCTCCCCTTCACAGACGCAACCTTCGATAAGGTGGCTCTCAT
>DAOUVR010000172.1 GCA_030667555.1 Dehalococcoidia bacterium | reverse complement strand
TCTCGGTAACCAGGTCAGCCATCTCGATAAGCCTTGCATCGGCATGGCGCCCGGTGAGTATTAGCTCTACATCCTCTGGTTTTCCCCTGATAAGCCCGATGATATCTTCAACTTCGACGAGCTTCCATGAGGCGGCGAGGTTTACTTCGTCCAGTACCACCAGGTCGAAGTTGCCGCTGGCAATCGCCTCCCTGGCTGACTGGAGCGCTTGTCTCGCTTGCTCTCTTTCCTCCTCCTTCACGTTTTGCGGATCGATGAAGTGTTCATGCCCAAAGCTTTGGAAGCTAACGTTAGGCAAGCGCGCCAGCACATTTCGCTCGCCGTAGGGGTAGTCGCCCTTCATGAAATAGATAACGTGGACTCTTAGCCCCTGCCCCAGTGCTCTAAGCGTAATCCCCATTGCTGCAGAGGTCTTACCTTTGCCATTTCCGGTATAGATTTCCACCAGCCCTTTGGTGATGGGTTCATCGTTCATTGTCGCATCAGGTAAAAGGACATTTTGCACAAACAAAGTTCAGTCAACGGAGAATTAACGATTGGCTTGCGAGGGAAGTCTATCAACAGGACACTTTATTGTCAAGGAGGCGTATTCGTGCATCAGGCGGCCCGCCCCGAAACGCATTGTTCGATGAAACAACGCGTCCCCACCAGCTTGCCATTGTCATTCTGATCCTTCACAAAGTGAAGGGGAAGAATCTAATCCCCTCCCCCTTGAGGGGGAGGGTTAGGGAGGAGGTGACACGTCTCTCATTCCCTCTCCTTCCGGGGAAGGATCCCTCCCCGAGATTGCTTCGTCGAGTTCCCTCACTTCGTTCGGGACAAGCCTCGCAATGACAAGCAAAGTTGGTAGACACCCTGCGCCCCACTAGAGGCACAGCCTTCGGGACCCCCAGTATCAACGCCGACGAAGGGAGGCTTCGTCTTTGGCAGGCCCTATGATATAATGCCACACAACGGAGGGAAGGATGAAGTTCTTTAATAAGCGGGGTGATCAAGGGGAGACAAGCCTCCTTTATGGCGGCCGCATCCCTAAATGCGACCCCAGATGTGAGGCCTATGGCACAATAGATGAGGCTGTTTCTGCCCTGGGGCTGGCGCGCGCCCTATCTCAAAAGGAGCGCACCCGTGATATTCTGCATCGCCTCCAGGAGGAGCTATTCATTGTTGGGGCGGAGCTCGCCACCGCTGCTGACGATTACGATAAGCTGACCGCCAGGCATCAAGTGGTTACCGAGGAGATGGTGAATCGACTGGAGGGGCTCATTGATGACTTTGAGGCGGAGATGGAGATGCCGAAAAAGTTCATCATCCCCGGCGCTTCGCCAAGTTCAGCCGCCTTGGACATGGCGCGAACCATTATTAGAAGGGCTGAAAGAAGGGCTGCGGAGCTGAGGAACAACGGGATGGTGCCCAACGAAAGGGTGCTACACTATCTCAATAGACTGGCGGACCTGGCTTTTACCGTGGCTCGCTATGAGGAGACAGCATAGCAGCCATGCTCTATTCCTTCACTGGTGAAGGGAGAAAGATAGGTTGAATATCCCCCTGTCTCAACACCTCCCTCAAGGGCAGGTGACATTCGAAGCCTTGAGTGTCATTGTCATGCCGACTTTGTCTTATTATCAAACGCCCGCTATGAACAGGTTTAGAGGAGAAGCCAGTGGAGATTATACCTGCTATTGATCTCAGACGAGGGAGATGCGTTCGCCTGTACCAGGGTGACTATAGCCAGGAGACGGTGTTCTCCGGGGACCCCGTTGGTGTCGCCCAGCACTGGCAATCGCTGGGAGCAAAGAGGCTTCATATCGTCGACCTCGACGGTGCGGCGAAGGGCGAGCTGTGCCATGCTGCCCTCGTCGAGGAGATGGTAAGCACCACCGAGATCCCCCTTCAGCTTGGCGGTGGGCTCAGGCGGCTGGAGATAGTGGAACAGGTGCTCCAGTTCGGCGTGTGTCGGGCAATCCTGGGCACGGCGGCGATAGAAGATGTGGCCTTGATTGAGGAGGCTTGTAATAGATTTGGCGAGAAAGTCATCGTGAGCATCGATGCCAAAGGGGGCTATGTCGCCACCCGTGGCTGGCGTGAGAGGACAGATGTCACCGCCGTAGAACTAGTAGAGAGGATGGCCGACCTTGGGGTTAAGCGCTTCGTCTATACCGATATCGCCCGCGATGGCACCCTCACCGAGCCCAATTTCGACGCCATCTCAGATTTGGTTGGGAAGACTACTCTGCCAATCATCGCTGCTGGAGGCATATCATCCGTCGAGCACATCAAAAAGCTTAGCCAGCTTGGTGTGGAGGGGGCGATTGTGGGGAGAGCGCTCTATGCCGGGGACCTGGACCTCGGGGAGGCGTTAAGATGCATCCAGCCCTGATCGCAGCGCATGGCTCTGATGCTGGATAACGCCCTGCGCCGGCGTGTCCTTAGCCCCGGCGAGCAGGGGTTCAGAATGGCTACAGTAGTTTATATGGGAAATCCTGGCTGAGGTTGTTTTTGAGAAAGAGGCCTGTTGGTTAGAAGGATAAAGTTCCCCAAGATATTCTTCGGTTGGTGGACAGTTATAGCGAGCGGCATTCTAGCCCTGTGGGGGTACGGCTACCACGCTTACGGAATTTCGGCACTATTCAAACCCATAGCCTCCGAACTAGGCTTCAGCCGGGCAACCACCTCTTTTGCCGCCAGCATTGGCAGGTTCGAAGGAGGGGTTGAGGCACCGGTGGCAGGATGGATGACCGACAGGTTTGGTCCAAAGTGGATAGTCTTTGTCGGTGTCTTCATCATCAGCTTGGCCCTGGTGCTAATGTACACTGTG
>DAOUVR010000043.1 GCA_030667555.1 Dehalococcoidia bacterium | reverse complement strand
GGTAAAATGACGCTAGAGACAGAGCCAGTAGTCATCAATATGGGGCCGCAGCACCCCTCAACTCATGGGGTGTTTCGCATGAGGGTCACCTTCGATGGTGAGGTGATCCTCGATTTGGAACCCATCTTCGGCTACCTTCACCGCGGTATTGAGAAGCTTGCCGAGCATAAAACCTATCTCCAGAATATGCCCTACACCGATAGGCTGGACTACCTGGCTTCGATGTCCAACAATCTGGCCTATGCGATGGCGGTGGAGAAGCTTGCCGGCATCGAGGTCCCCGAGCGCGCCGAGTACATACGGGTGATCATGGCCGAACTGATGAGGATCTCCAGCCATCTAGTTGGCGTCGGTGCTCTGTTCAACGACATGGGCGCCTTCATGACTCCCTTTCTGTACATGTACCGCGAGCGGGAGAAGATTCTGGACCTCTTTGAGATGGTATGCGGGCAGCGCCTGACCTATAACTATATGCGCTTTGGGGGGGTGAGCCACGATCTTCCAGAGGAGTTCATCCCAACGCTGAAGAGGTTCATCGATGAGATGCCTGGCTTTATCGATGAATACGATCAGCTTCTTGCCGAGAACGAGATAGTGCTCGCGCGTTCCAAGGGGGTGGGCATTCTGCCGGCGGACAAGGCCATCAACGCCTCGGTGAGCGGCCCGGTGCTTCGTGGCAGCGGGGTGAAGTGGGACCTCCGCAAGAACAACCCCTATTCCATCTATGACCGGTTTGATTTTGACATCCCCACAGGTACGGTAGGCGATATCTACGACCGCTATCGGGTAAGGGTTGAGGAAATGAGGCAGAGCGTGCGCATCGTCAGGCAGGCTATGGAGCAGCTTCCCGAAGGCGAGGTGCGAACCAAGACGCCGACTCCGCTTAAGCCAGCACCGGGAGAGGCCTACGTCTGCATTGAGGCTCCCAAGGGAGAGTTGGGCTTCTATCTGGTGAGCGATGGGTCGGCGAAGCCGTATCGCTTCAAGGTACGTGCCCCCAGCCTGATAAACCTCACTATGTTCCGCGATATGGTTGTCGGATGGAAGCTTGCCGATGCCATAGTCACCCTTGGCAGCATTGATATTTGCATGGGAGAGGTGGACCGCTAGTGAGCGTTCTTGAGCGATTCCACGATTGGCTGGCGGTCTATGTCCCCGATTGGGCAGCCTATCTCATCCCCGGCGTGATTGGCATAGCCATACTGTTCGCCTTCGTCATGGTGGTGGTGATGTACTTCATCTACATCGAGCGGAGAGGGTTGGGCAGGTTCCAGATTCGCCAGGGGCCCAATCGAGCCGGGCCACAGGGCCTCCTTCAGCCGATAGCCGATGCCGTAAAGATACTGCTGAAAGAGGACATCATCCCCGCGCTGGGAGACCGATGGGTTCACTGGCTGGCTCCGTTGGTCGCGTTCGTCCCCGCACTAATGATCTTCGCCGTCATCCCGTGGGGCCACGGCGCCATCCTCGCCGACCTCAACATCGGCATACTGTACATAGTTGCCATATCCTCGCTGGGCGTCGTCGGAGTCTTTATGGCAGGGTGGGGCTCAAGCAACAAGTACTCCCTGCTTGGCGCCATGCGTAATATAGCCCAGATGGTAAGCTATGAGGTCCCACTGGTGCTTTCCATTGTCGGGGTGCTCTTAGTCACCGGCTCGCTTTCCATGGTGAGTATCGTCGATGCGCAATCGATACCCTTCATCTTGTTACAACCTCTAGCATTCATAATCTTCTTCATAGCGGCTTTGGCTGAGATCAACCGCAGTCCCTTCGACCTCTTGGAGGCAGACTCGGAGATCGTGGCCGGCTTCCATACCGAATACTCCGGGATGAAGTATGGCCTCTTCATGTTTGCCGAGTATACCCACGCCTTCGCCGTTTGCTGCATCCTGACTACCCTTTTCCTCAGCGGATGGAAGGGGCCTGGCTTGCCAGCAGTGATGTGGTTCATGATCAAGGCCGTTCTGGTGTTTCTCACCCTTGTGTGGATACGCAGCACACTACCCCGGCTCAGGGTAGACCAACTGATGGAATTCGCCTGGAAGTTCCTCTTCCCCCTGGCGCTGGTGAACATCTTCATCACCGGGATTGAGATAATCATTTGGCCCACCTTCCCTTGGTGGCTCATGTTTATCAATATCCCCATCGCCGCCATACTTATTATCCTGTGGTCAAGCATGTTCAGGGTGCACGGTGAGAAAGCGAGCCTGAGGCATTTCGGTCGGGGCATTGCCAAGGGAATGGCACTGACCCTCAGGCACTTTTTCCGCCATCCCATCACAGTACAGTATCCGGAACAGCGGCTCACTGTTTCCAAGCGGGCGCGAGGCCAACGATTTGTGCGGGATGAGCGGAAGCGGGCCCCCTGTGTCCTGGCATGCCCTGCCAGCGTGGATGCCCAGGGCTATATCGCCCTGATTACCCAGGGCCGGTTTGCCGAGGCCGTTGAGCTCATCAGGGAGACCAATCCTTTCCCCATCGTCTGCGGCCGGGTTTGCACCCACCCATGTGAAAAGGCTTGCAACCGGGGCTGCATGGACCAGCCCGTCTCGATTCGCGACCTCAAGCGCTTCATAACTGACTATGAAATGAGTGTGGGGAGGGGAGAGATAGCCCCATACCCCAGGACCAGAGAGGAGATAGTGGCTGTTGTTGGCTCGGGTCCCGGGGGCTTGACTGCCGCTCGCGACCTGTCTAGGATGGGCTATGGAGTCACCGTCTTCGAAGCGCTACCGATGGCTGGCGGGATGATGGCGGTAGGCATTCCGGAGTATCGCTTGCCCAACGCGGTGCTTCAAAAGGAGATAGAGGGGATTCAGAAGCGCGGAGTAGAGCTTAGGCTGAACAGCCCGGTGGGCAAGAACGGGCTAAGCCTGGAGTCGCTTCAGCAGGAGGGCTACAAGGCAATCCTGCTGGCAATAGGCGCCCATGACAGCATGAAACTGGACATCCCCGGCGAAGACCTTGAGGGGGTGTACCATGGAGTATTCTTCCTCAGGGACGTAAGCCTTGGCAAGCCGGTCAAGGTAGGAAACAAGATTGCCATAGTTGGCGGCGGCAACGTAGCGATTGACGCTGCTAGAACAGCTCTCCGACTTGGCGCCAAGGAGGTTTTCATTGTCTACCGCAGGTCAAGGCAGGAGATGCCAGCCGACGAGGAGGAAATAGAGGACGCCGAGGCTGAAGATATCAAAATCCACTATCTGGCAGCGCCTGTCAGGGTGTTGGGCGATGGAGGAAAGGTGGTAGGCCTGGAATGTATTCGGATGGAGTTGGGCGAACCCGATGCCAGCGGTAGACGGCGCCCCGTGCCCGTTGAGGGTTCGGAATTCGTTCTTGACATCGACATGCTCATCCCCGCCATCGGTCAGACTATTGACCTCGCTTGTCTTCCCGAGGACCACACAGTAAGCATCACGAGGAGGGGAACATTTGACGTCGATCCCCTTTCGCCTGCCACCAACCTGCGCGGTGTCTTTGCCTGCGGGGATGCGGTGAGCGGGCCAGATACAGTGGTTGAAGCTATCGGCGCAGGTGCTAAGGCCGCCGTTGCTATCGATCGCTATCTTCGAGGGGAAGAAGTAGTGCCGACAGGGGAAGTGTTGCCCCTGCAGGAAGTAGCTTTTGAAAGTCTGGACATCAGCGAGGTTGAGAGTGGGGCCAGGCCGAAAATGTCCCATGTCCCGGTGAAGGAGAGAGTCCGCGGATTTGAGGAAGTGGCTCTTGGCCTCACGGAGCAAGCGGCCGTGGCGGAAGCGAACAGGTGTCTCAACTGCGGGTTCTGTGCCTGGTGCCGCCAGTGTGAGAATGCATGTCCCTACGGAGTTATCACGATAGTGCCGCAAGAGACTCCAGAAGGGAAGACCGGGGTGGAGAGGTTTGATATCGACCTTGGACAATGTATATTCTGCGGTCTGTGCATCGAGGCATGCCCCGCCCACCGGCTTTTCCTAACGAGAATCTACGAAGCTGCCACGTATAGCCGGGGAGACCTGCTGCTCGACAAGGAGAGCCTGATGCCATCCCCCGCCTCGCAGCCGAGTGCCTATGGCCGGTCCGAGGTTGAGCCAGCCCTGCCCAAGCAGACGCTTCTCTTGGACCGCAACAGGAGTGTGGACTGATGGGTTTGGATATTGCCTTCTGGATTCTGGCGGTAGTGAGCGTCGGTGCAGCTCTGGCGGTGGTATTGCTGCGCAATATCTTCCGGGCTGCCCTATTCCTTATGCTTTGCTTCTTTACCGTAGCTGGACTCTATGTTGCCATGGGTGCCGATTTCCTTGCGGGAGCCCAGGTGCTCATCTATGTCGGGGCCATCGGGGTGATCATTATCTTTGCCATCATGCTCACCAGGGAGAGCCGGGAGGGCAGTCCTTCAGGGAGGCTGCGTCTCCCCGCATTATTGGTAGGACTTATATTCATGGTTACGATGGTCTTGGTGGTGGTGGGCACCGACTGGAGTGTAGTCGCTGAGGTTTCCTCCAAGCCCACCACATCGGCGATTGCGGAGGCTATATTCAGTGGAGATGGTGGCTTTGTCCTTGCATTTGAAATCGCCGCGGCGCTTATTCTTGCCGCGATTATCGGCGCTATTGTACTGGTGAGGGAGAAAGAACCGATGGGTGTTGGTCTGGAGCATTTCCTGATTCTTTCGGCGGTCCTTTTCGCCATAGGGCTCTATGGCGTTCTGGCAAAGAAAAACGCCGTGGTTATCCTGATGAGCATTGAGATCATGCTCAGCGCGGTGAGTATTACTATGGTAGCCTTCTCCCGGTATGGCCAGTCCATTACCGGGCAGGTGTTTGTCATTTTCATTATGGTGGTCGCTGCTGCCGAGGTGGCGGTAGGCCTGGCGCTCATTATCGCTATTTATCGAAGGCGGAAAACGGTGGATGCGGAAAAGTTCGATATGATGAAATGGTAGGACGATGCCGACTGAGTTAATATTTGCTATTTTTCTTTTACCCTTTTTCTCCTTTGCCGTTATCTCATTTATAATAAGGCCCTTCTTCAACGATCGTCCCCTGCTCAGCTGGTATGTCACCATTGCCGCCATCGGCACTTCCCTCGTCCTCTCTGTCTGGGCATTTGTCGCCGTGAGCGGCGCATCCCATCACGTTCTGGACATGCCCAACTATGAGTGGATGGCGATCGGCGACACTGTGATACACATCGGGGTGACAGTCGACGCGCTGGCGGCGGCGATGCTCATCGTGGTCACCTCAGTAAGCCTGATGGTGCAGATCTATTCTCGGGGATACATGAAGGGAGATGGAGGATTCTGCCGCTACTTCGCCTTCATGTCGCTATTTACCGGCTCGATGTTAGGGCTGGTGTTGGCCGATAACCTCCTCTTCCTCTTCCTCTTCTGGGAGGGAGTGGGGCTGTGCTCCTACCTTCTCATCGGCTTCTGGTTTCACAAGCCCGAGGCAGCCAGGGCAGCGATGAAGGCTTTTCTGGTTACCCGCCTTGGCGACTTCGGCTTTCTGGCGGCGATCCTCCTGCTCTATACCAAGACCGGCACTTTTGACATTGGGGAGCTTCAGAACCTCGCTCTGGCGGGGGCGATTGGCGGCACAGTGCTCACCTGGGCTGCCATAGGCGTCTTCTCTGGGGCAGTGGGCAAATCGGCGCAGTTCCCCCTCCATACCTGGCTCCCCGATGCGATGGAGGGCCCGACACCGGTGAGCGCTCTGATCCATGCTGCCACCATGGTTGCCGCCGGCGTTTATCTGGTGGCGCGAATGTTTCCCGTTTTTGCCAGTTCCACTACAGCGATCTACACAGTGGCCATTATCGGAGGCTTCACCGCCATCTTCGCCGCCAGCATGGGTCTGGTGATGAACGACATCAAGCGGGTGCTCGCTTACTCCACTATCAGTCAGCTTGGCTTCATGATGCTGGGGCTGGGAGCGGTTGGAGTGGGAGTATCCACCGGACATATCGCCTTAGAGCACGGTTTGGCTTTGGGTGTGGCCGTGGGCATCTTTCACCTGTTTACCCACGCCTTCTTCAAGTCGCTCCTCTTTTTAGGTGCGGGGAGTGTCAGTCATACTACGGGAACGTTTGATATGCGAGAGATGGGGGGGTTGCGAAAAGCAATGCCGTGGACGTTTATCATGTTCGTCATCGCCTCCCTCAGTCTCGCGGGCATCTGGCCCCTAGCCGGCTTCTGGAGCAAGGAGGCCATCCTGGCTGAATCCTTCCACTATGTCCCAGTATTGTTCTATCTAGCCATAATAACTGTTTTCATGACTGCCTTTTATATGTTCCGTGTGATTTTCTTAACCTTCGGTGGAGAGTATCGAGGACAAGCTCATGGCAACCATGGCCTTCATGAATCGCCTGTAGTAATGCTCCTCCCCATGGGTGTCCTGACCGTCCTTGCCGTGGTCGCGGGATTTCTGGGGGTGAATGAATTATTGGGAGGTGAGTCCCATAGCTTCTTTGGTGCTCTTTCTCATCCCTTGGCCTGGACATCGCTCGTTTGGGCTGGTGGGGGCATATTTCTGGCCTATGCCATATATGGCGCAAAGTGGCTCTCCGCAGCATCAATAGGGCGGACGTTCGCTCCCCTGTACACCATGCTTTCTCGGAAGTACTGGTTTGATGAGCTTTATGAAAGGCTTTTCTTAATGAGGTTCTTAATCGACGGTGTCTTCGCTGTCCTTCACTGGTTCGATGACCACATTATCGATGGCGCGGTGAACGGCATCGCCTCGCTTACGGTGGTGGTGGGGACAGGTGTACGGAGGCTGGAAACGGGACAGCTACAGGCCTATGGCCTGGCCATATTTGTCGGTATCCTGGTCATTGCGGCTTGTATTTTTATATTTAGCTAGAAACTAGGAGGAAAGGTTGAGTTTTCCCTATCTCTCGGCAATCGTCTTCCTCCCCGTCGTCGGGGCGATCGTCATCGCGCTGCTTCCGGGAGCAAATCCCAGGCGGATAAAGCTTACCGCCGCTGCTTTCACTGCAGTGTCCTTCGTCCTATCTCTGGCCGTCTTCTTCATGTTCGACCGGGCCTTGGCTGGGCCCCAATTCATAGAACAGGCATCGTGGATACCTGCAATCAACGTCCAGTATTTTATGGGCGTCGATGGGCTGAGCCTGCTCCTGCTGCTCCTGACCACCTTGATAGGCTTCATCGCTGTGCTCGTTTCCTGGAAGATAGACCTCAGGGTCAGGGAATACTTTGCCTGGATCCTCTTACTGGAGACGGGTATCCTGGGGGTGTTTTGCTCGCTGGATCTCGTTCTATTCTTCATTTTCTGGGAGGTGGAGCTAATACCGATGTATCTGCTGATCTCCATCTGGGGTTCGGGTAGAAAAGAGTATTCAGCGATTAAGTTCGTTCTCTATACCCTTGCAGGCAGTGCCATGATGCTCGCTGGCATCCTGCTCCTTTATTCCCAGGCGGGCACCTTCGACATGATAGCCCTGGCCGGCATGGGCCTTGATTCCGTTCTCAGTTCCCTCATGGCGACAGCGATCTTCTTCCTTATTCTTTTTGCTTTTGCAGTGAAGCTGCCTGTTTTCCCCTTTCATACATGGCTCCCCGATGCCCATACCGACGCTCCGACCGCAGTGAGCGTGATTCTAGCCGGGATACTGATCAAGATGGGGGGCTATGGCATGCTGCGGGTCTGTGTGAGCATATTCCCTGAAACTGCGCAAAACTACGCTCCACTGCTAATCGTGTTGGCGGTGGTCGGTATCCTTTATGGGGCGGCGGTAACCTTGAGACAGACCGACCTAAAGAGGCTAATTGCATATAGCAGTATCAGCCATATGGGCTTCGTGCTCCTGGGGATTTTTGCCCTGAGCCAGGTGAGCATGACCGGCGCGACTCTCCAGATGGTCAGTCATGGGCTGGTAACCGGGCTCCTCTTCGCTATGGTGGGCTTGGTCTATGACAAAACGCATGAACGGAGGATCCCCATGCTTGGCGGGTTGGTGCGTCAGATGCCTGTCATCGCAGTCGTTTTCAGCGTTGCCGGGCTGGCCGCCCTGGGGCTGCCGAGCACCAGTGGATTCGCTGCTGAGTTCCTGGTCTTCCTCGGCAGTTTCAACAGCACGGTGGTTCCCGGCATTCAAGTCTATACCATCCTGGCCATTCTGGGGGTAGTGTTCGGCGCGGGGTACATCCTCTGGATGCTGAAGCGGGTGTTTTATGGCCC
>DAOUVR010000064.1 GCA_030667555.1 Dehalococcoidia bacterium | reverse complement strand
TCGATGGTGTTAAGGATGAATTTCCGCTCCCTCTTCAGCTCGGGATACTCATGCTGCATATGAGTAATGGCGACTTTTGCTAGGTCGCTCAAGAAAGGCTCCTCCAGCCCTAGCTTCTTGCCGAAGAGAACGGCTCGCCGGAGCACACGCCGCAGCACATAGCCTCTCCCCTCATTTGAAGGCATTACCCCATCGGCAAGCAAGAAACTGATAGCCCTCCCATGCTCTGCGACAATCCTTAGCGCTCGGTCGGTTGCGTCGCCATCTCCATATCTCTTGTGCGCCAATTTTGCCGCACACTCTATAAGCGGGGCGAGTAGGTCGGTATCATAGATCGATGCCTTTCCCTGCATAGCTGCTGCTGTTCGCTCCAGCCCCATTCCCGTATCGATATTGGGCTTGGGGAGAGGGATCCTCGTGCCATCCTCTTGCTGGTCAAATTGGGTGAAAACCAGATTCCAGATCTCGCTGAAGCGGCCGCAGTCACAGTTCGGCCCGCAGTCAGGCTTGCCGCAGCCGACACGCTCGCCGAGGTCGTAGTGAATCTCGCTGCAGGGCCCACAGGGACCCGTCTCGCCAGCAGGACCCCAGAAATTGTCCTCCTCTCCAAAACGGAGGATTCTCTCCTCGGGAACTCCCACTTCCCGCCAGTAATCGAAAGCCTCATCGTCGTCGAGGAATATACTAACCCAGAGCCGCTCCTGCGGTAGCTTCAACCTCTCGATAACAAACTCCCATGCCCATTCAATCGCCTCACGCTTAAAATAGTCTCCAATGCTGAAATTGCCCAGCATCTCGAAGAAGGTGAGGTGTGTAGCATCGCCCACAGAGTCGATGTCAGTTACACGGAAGCATTTCTGACACGATGTAAGACGTGGCGAGGTGGGAACTGCCTCTCCGGTAAAATAAGGCTTGAACTGGACCATGCCGGCGCTTGTCAAAAGTAGCGTGGGATCCCCCACAGGTATAAGGGAAGAGCTGGGAACAACCTTGTGCCCCTTCTCCTCAAAAAAATGGAGGAATATCTGCCGAATTTCGTCACCCTTCATCCCTACCTGATTTTAGTGGAAGCAGGAACGCTATGTCAACGAAAGAGTATTGTAAGGAAACCTACAGACAGTCGGGAGAGGCCAAGGTTAACAAACCAGCATGGACTTGACATCCTTAGAGAGTATGTGTTAAGTTCAACTATCCGTTTTTAACTCTTCTTATAGCTTGTTCATTAAAATCAAACCCAAAATGAATCAACAAAAAATATGGAGGCGATATGGCGATGCCGAACGATGATGGCAAATTTCGGCTAAGCCAGCTTTGTCAAGAAACCTCAGGGAAGAGAAACCTAATCCTTGCCAGCAATCGTGGCCCTATTGATTATCAAATCGATGAAGGGGGCAAGCTGCAAGGGCATCGGGGCAGTGGTGGTGTTGTTACTGCCCTTAGTGCTATTAGCCAGTTTATCGACCTCACCTGGATCTCCAGCGCGATGGGAGCAGGAGACCGCCAGGCTGCAGAAATGGCACAAGGGAATCGCTTCAAGGCGTCTTTCCCAGGTCATAGCCTCTACCTTCGCTTTGTAGTCTCCTCAGGGAGTGTCTACCACAAATTCTACAGCGTCATCTGCAACCCTCTTCTGTGGTTCCTCCAGCACTATATGTGGAACTCCTCTCATACTCCTAATATCGATGCTAGGGTTTATGATGCCTGGGAAAACGGCTATGTGCGTGTTAACCGCGCCATCGCAGACGCAGTGATTGACGAAGCCTTGAGAAGCGATATCCCTCCTCTGGTGATGCTCCACGATTATCATCTGTATCTTGCCCCAGGCTATATTCGAAAGCAAATTCCAAATGCTATCATCCAGCACTTCACCCATATCCCCTGGCCAGAACTTCATTATTGGCAGCTTCTGCCTTGTTTCATGCGCAAGGCGATCTACGAGGGTCTTTGTGCCAGCGACATTGTTGGCATGCAAACCAAAAAGGACGTATACAATTTTCTACACTGCTGTGAGGTTTTCATTGAAGGAGCCGAGGTTGATTACAGAGGGCACACCATACAGATTGACGACCATATCACCAGGGTCAACCACTACCCCGTGTCTGTTGATGCAGCCAACCTGCGAAAGACAGTCCGCTCACCACTTGTGCAAGAATATAAGGAAAAGCTGCGCTCCCTTTATAGCGAGCAAACCATTCTCAGGGTAGACCGACTGGAGCCCAGCAAGAACATCGTCAGGGGTTTTAGAGCCTTTGACCTGCTACTCCAGCGATATCCACACCTTCAGGGGAAGATTACCTTCCTCGCTATACTGGTTCCATCGCGCATGCATATAAGGCAGTATCGAAGATATTCTGACGAGGTCGATGAGGCAATCTCGGCAGTAAACACCAAATATGGCAATGATGACTGGCAGCCCATACAGGTATTGTGTGAAAACAATTACGCTCAAGCACTTGCTGGCATGTGCCATTACGATGTTCTGCTGGTGAATTCGGTGATCGACGGCATGAACCTGGTAGCTAAAGAGGGCCCAATAATCAACACCTGTGATGGGGTCCTGGTGCTATCGGAGACCGCCGGTGCCTGTGAACAGCTTGGGGACAATGTCCTTACAATAACGCCAACCGACCTGGAAGGAACGGCGGAAGCACTCTACCGTGCGCTGTCGATGCCTCTTGATGAGAGAAGACAGAAAGCAATTGCCCTGAAGAGATCCATTGAACAGGAAGATATTACCATGTGGCTTTATCAGCAGCTCAGGGATGTGGTCGAGTTGGTGCAGGAGCAACTCCAGCCAGCCACGTGAGGAAACGCTCCACATCGGCTACTCCATTAAGGGTGAAATCTGCCTTCTTCTCCAACTGTTGCGGTGTTTCTTCGCTAATAACGCCCACGGCTAGACCTTTGAAGATTTCTTGGTGCATGACGCCAAAGGCATCCACATCGCTAATATCATCCCCCACATAGATGACACCTCTAAGGTTGTAACTCTTCACCAGAGCCTCTACCGCAGTAGCCTTGTTCACCTCAACTGGAGGGCGAAGCTCTACCACCATCTTCCCCTCCTGGATACGAAAATCTCTCGCTATAGAGGAAGCCTCTATCTTCTCCAGGATGCAATTTCTGGCACTCTCCCTGTCAGGGCTACGGCGGTAATGAACGGAGAGCGCTACCCCCTTGTTCTCAAAGGAAATACCCTCTGTGGTTAGGGAGCCTCTCAATTCATCGAGCACTGCTGTGACCTTTGGTGTGTACTCTTTGACCCCCTCGACGAATAGCATGACACCGTCGTGCCATTGCTCCAGGCCATTATTTCCTACGTAGACAATCCCATCAACCCCTATCATCTCCTTGGCGTCAAGAGCAGGGCGTCCTGAGATAGCTGCCACCAATTCCAATCGTTTCGTCAGGATGGCAAGCTGCTCACGGCAGACTGGGGAAACCCGCGCTTCTTCAGGGCATGGGGCGATCTCGCTTACTGTCCCATCTATATCGGTGATGAGCCCAAAAGGGGAGGCGGTCAGCACCTGTCGAACGGCGTCCAGGTGGTCAAAAAGGTAAGGCACGGTTATTCCCCGGCATCATCCTCTGGGGCTGGCGGCGGAGGTTTTCTCGGTGGTGTGGACGGTGGCACTTCAACAGACCCAGAGGGCATTTGCGCTTCACCGGTGGACATTTGTGGCGGAAGATTGCCAAAGTAGACCTTGGTGTGTGGCCAGGGGATCTCGATGCCTTCTTCATCGAAAGCGTTCTTTAGCCTCTTCCTCAACTCCCCCATAACCTCCCATTGCCTCATGGGCTTGGTGTCCCCTAGTATCCTGATTTCGATCCCCGAATCACCAAGTTTATCCACCCTAATCGCCTGGAGTGGCTTCAGGACAAGCGATTTCCAGTAGGGCTCTTCGGCCATACCCTCTCCCACCTTATTGATGACGGCGATGGCATGGTCGAGGTTGGTATCATAGGCTACTGAGACGTTCAAATTGACCCGAGCCCATTCCTTGGTGAAGTTGGATGCCACCTTGATTTCACCATTGGGAACGACATGCACTACGCCATCGATGTCCCTGAGGATGGTTCTCCTCAGGTTTATCTCCTCCACAACACCCATGGTATCGGCGATCTGCACCCAATCGCCGACCCTATACTGATTTTCCAGAAGGATGAAAATCCCAGCGATAATGTCCTTAACCAAGCTCTGGGCGCCAAAGCCAACGGCAATGCCAACGATGCCCAGGCCAGCAATGAGGGGTGCAATACTTATCCCCACCTCAGCGAGGATCATGAGGATGACAGCCACGAGGATAAGCACCGTGGCCGTTCCCACAAAAATGCGGGACACGGTTTTTGCCCTTTTCTCTACCTCCTCCTCATCTTTTTTCTTCATCCTCCTTTTCAGGCCATATCGCACTTTCGAGCTATGCGTCACAGCCGGTGGAACCAGCATCCGCACCATATAGTATA
The DNA here is from genome assembly GCA_030667555.1 of Dehalococcoidia bacterium. Classification (GTDB taxonomy): domain Bacteria; phylum Chloroflexota; class Dehalococcoidia; order E44-bin15; family E44-bin15; genus DAOUVR01. Next base: position 2,039 of record DAOUVR010000064.1, on the reverse strand, counting down.
GAGCGGCACCAACGAGGAGGATGATGAGAATGCGAACACCGTGGGAAGCGAGCCAATCTAACACAGGAGTCCAATCCATAGTATTTCCTCCCAGCAAGATTTCCATCACCGGCGAATAAATATCGCCTTTATGTCAATATGTGTGCCTTGATTCGAGGATGTTTCGGGGAGTGCCCCGATTCATGGCGGCAACATAAGCTTCTAGAATAGGCTCCTTGGGCGATACTGGAGCGCCTCAGCGAGGTGGCTGGCTGTAATCGTCTCGGCTTTGGCGAGGTCAGCTATAGTGCGGGAGAGCTTCAAAACGCGGTGAAATGCACGGGCAGAGAGAACCAGTTGCTTCATAGCTGTCCTGAGCAGGCTCTGCGCCTCAGTCTCCACCTGGCAAAACTCTCTCACCTCCACAGGAGTCATCTCTGAATTGCATATGAGAAGCGTGCCCTGAAATCGCTCCCGCTGGATTAAGCGAGCCTCCTCAACCCTTGAGCGGACCCTGTCCGACTCCTCGCCTAATCTTTCGTCGGTGAGCTTCTCATATTCGATGCGTGGCACTACCACGAAGATGTCAATCCTATCGAGGAGCGGGCCACTAACTCGTTTCTGGTAGCGGGAGATCATGCCCGGTGTGCAGGTGCATTCCTTCAACGGGTCGCCATAATAGCCGCACGGGCAGGGATTCATCGCCGCAACTAGCATGAAGTTCGCTGGAAATGTAATGCTTCCCTGAGCGCGACTGATGGTAACAACCTTATCTTCAATGGGCTGGCGCAATACCTCAAGCACAGCATGCCCAAACTCGGGCAACTCATCAAGGAAGAGCACTCCGCGATGGCTGAGGCTGATTTCACCAGGCCTCGGCCAGCGTCCCCCACCGACAAGCCCAGCATGGGAAATAGTATAATGGGGGGAGCGAAAGGGGCGCTGCATGACTAACGGGGTGTCTTGTGGCAAAAGCCCGCTCACACTGTAGACCTTTGTCACCTCCAATGCCTCGGCCATGCTCATTTTGGGCAGTATCGATGGCACAGAGCGTGCCAGCAACGTCTTGCCACTGCCGGGAGGACCGTTCATCAACATGCTATGACCCCCGGCAGCAGCCACCTCCAGCGCCCGCTTCACATGCTCCTGTCCCTTCACATAGGCGATGTCCATCACCGCTCCGCTTACCAAAACCATGTCCTCAAGCTCGCCATTTGGGTGGTAATCGGGGATGATTGTCTCCCCACGAAGGTGGGATGCCAGCTCAGCCAATGAGTTGACCGGGATTGTATTCACTCCCTCGATCAAGGAGGCTTCCTTGGCATCTGAAGCAGGGACAAAGACAGTTTGAAATCCTTTCTCTTGGGCAATAGCCACCATGGGGAGGATGCCGTGTGTGTGGCGCAGGCTGCCATCGAGGGAGAGTTCCCCCAGGAAAAGCATCTGTGATACATCGGCGAAGACCTGCTCCGTGCTGAGGAGAATGCCCACAGCGATGGGGAGGTCATAGGCGGCCCCCTCTTTTTTCAGGTCAGCCGGTGCGAGGTTGACGGTGATTCGCTTCATAGGGAAGGTAAAGCCGGAGTTCCTGATAGCGGCTCTTACCCTTTCCCTTGCCTCCTGAACTGCTGTATCGGGGAGACCAACGATGGTGAAGGTGGGCAATCCTGAGGCGATGTCCACCTCTACCTCCACAATGGCTCCCTCCAACCCCACCACGGCACAACTCGTCACATTGGCTAACATTTTTTAGAACTTCTGTAGCTAGATACATCGGCAATGTTACAGTGGTGGTTCAACTATGTCAACGACACAAGTAGCGTTGCCACTCCTGTGGCAAAATTCCCTACCGTTTACCATGTCATGCTGGGCCTTCCCCTTTGTGTCATTACGAGCGGAGCCGAAGGCCAAGCGTGGCAATCTCATGGTTGCTCCCTTCACCCCCCGCCGAGGTTGCTTCGTCGCTAGTGCTCTCGCCAAAGGCGAGTCGCCTTCGGCGACCTCGCAATGACAGATGAAACCCCTGTAATTACAAGGGAAACCAGGTTCTTAGGCAACAT
>DAOUVR010000118.1 GCA_030667555.1 Dehalococcoidia bacterium | reverse complement strand
GGATAATCTCTCCCTTGCCTTCGTCCACGTAGTGGATACGCAGTCCGTTAATCTCGACGTAGTGGGGCTTAAAAGGAAAATCGGGTATATCTTTAAAACGTTCATCTGGTGTACGGATAACCGCCATGGTTTTCCCTTTCAATTTGGATTCCCTTATCTTTTCAGCACATTGCCAAACTGCTCAGGGGGGCACTCAGGCGAAACCGCAGACGCAATGTTATCGGACTCGTTCTAAAGCCTTTTTTCGAGCCAGTTGCCTATTAGGTCCAGTACAGTGTGATCTATGTCTTTTTTGAATAGCTTCTTATAATTGAGAATTGAGGGCGGACGGTCATCCAATCTCAGGATATGTGTCAAGTTTGGAACGACATGGTACTCAACTTCACCTTTGGCAAGCTCAGCTATTCGAACTACGTCTTGCGGGTCAACCTGTATGTCTTTATCACCGGTAATGGCCAGTATTGGGCAACTGACATCACGCATTGTATCTATGGGGTCGTCATTAAAATGCTGTCGAAACCATTTTGCGTTTATCTTCTGCAACTTATAGCGAAAAGATGCTTTACTGGTGCTCCTAATTTTTTCAAATAGAACAGACTGTACTTTTAAAGGATCGCCGCCGGTTAATTTCCAAACAAGTTTAATTAGTTGTCTATTGAAGCCGCCACCTTGTTCGATATCGTCTTTAGCCTTACTGGCCTGGTACGTTAGTACTTGTTCTATGTTTTGTACTGCTGCGGCAATCAATATTAGACCAGCGATATCGCGGTATTCCAAGGATATTTTCGGGGCAATAAGTGTACCTTCGCTATGTCCTAGTAGAAATATCAATTCCCTGTTGATACATTGCTGAGAGGTGAGATACTCATACATTGCCTTTGCGTCTTGAATCAGGTCATACAAACCTGCTTTCCCATAATCGCCTGAACTTTTACCGCAGCCCCTTTTATCGTATCTCAGGCTGGCTACACCCTTTGGCGCCAGATAATGTGCTATAGCATTGAAAACATTCATCTTCTGCTTAAACAGCTTCAACAGTCGAGTGTTTTCGTCTCTATCAAGCGGCCCTGAGCCATGTATCATCAATACACAGGGGAAACATCCTTCTTCTGACGGAAGACATAATGTACCAGCCAATCTCACGTCGTCTGAGCTAACTAACACTTCTCGCTCTATCATTCTTTCTTCTCAAATAGGATCTATCCCGACGGCAACATAAATGGATTTCGGGTTTGTCCAATCGGCTTTACAGCCCTATATCTTCGGCGATGCCCTTCATCGCCTCAAGCCCCAGTTTGATGAACTCCTCCAGCTCAAGGCCGAGGTCGCTGCACTTTGCGATCTGCTCCCTGTCCGCTCCGGCGGCAAATCTCTTCTCGTCAAAGCGCTTCATCAGCGATTCTGTGGTGAGCCCGGCAAGCTTTTTGTCGGGGCGAATCAGGGCTCCGGCGACGATGAGACCGGTCAAGGGGTCGGTGCAGAAGAGGGCTTTATCAAGCAGGGTTTCAGGGGGTATGCCGTGAGTCCAGTTGTGGCACAGGATTGCTTGGGCCATCTCCTCGCTGGCGCCGAGGTCTCTTGCGATGTCAGATCCTAGCCTGCTGTGAACTTGCATGTCCCCTTCGGTTAGCTCGACATCGATGTCATGGAGCAGCCCGGTGAGCCCCCACATATCCTCGTCCTGACCAAACCTCCTTGCCAGCGCCCGCATGATGGCTTCGGTGGCCAGCATGTGATTGATGAGGTTCTGGTTCTCCACAGTGGCAGCGATGGCGTCCAGTACTTCATCTCTGGTCAATTGTTCCACCCTTCCACCTCCTCTCTGTCTTTTCGACATTTTATCCGGTTACGCAGAAGCTCGTATTTTTAGGCGATGAAGCTTATTTGCGTGTGAAATTATAGCTTATCAACAAAGTGGTAGCCAGTTCATGATACTGCTATTGCCGACACTTTGTCGCCAGCATGCTTAGCCAATTTAGCTTTAAGATATTGCCCGGTGAAGGAGCTTTCTTGTTGGGCTATCTCCTCAGGTGTTCCCTTGGCTATGACGTATCCCCCGCGGTCGCCAGCGCCCGGGCCGAGGTCGATAATATAGTCAGCATTCTTGATCAGGTCAAGATGGTGCTCAATGAGGATCACGGTATTACCAGTATCGACGAGGCGGTGAAGCACCGTGAGCAATGCGGCGGCATCCTCGAACGATAGGCCGGTAGTCGGCTCATCAAGGATATAGAGGGTTCTCCCCGTGGCTCGCTTGGAAAGCTCGGTTGCCAGTTTCACCCGCTGCGCCTCGCCTCCAGAAAGGGTGGTTGCCGGCTGCCCTAGCTTGATATATCCCAGCCCGACATCGTGCAGCGTCTCAAGTTTAGCTCTTATCTTGGGGAAATGCTCGAAGAATGAGAGTGCCTCCTCGACACTCATCTCCAGCACCTCGACTATATTCTTTCCCTTAAAGCGAATCTCCAGTGCCTCGCGATTGTAGCGTTTCCCCTTGCAAACCTCGCAGGCAACGGTGACATCGGGTAGAAACTGCATCTCGATCCGGATATAACCCTCGCCACGGCAGGCCTCGCACCTGCCACCCTTGACATTGAAGGAGAACCTCCCCGGTGGATAGCCGCGCATGCGGGCATCAGGGACAGTGGCGAAGAGCTGGCGGATTGGGGTAAAGGTTCCGGTATAGGTTGCTGGATTGCTTCTTGGGGTACGCCCGATAGGCGACTGGTCGATATTGACCACCTTGTCGATATGTTCCAGCCCATCGATAGCATCACAATCGCCGGGGCGTTCCCTGGCCCTATAGAATATCTGCGCTAGCTTCTTATAGAGGATGTCACTGATGAGGGTGCTCTTGCCCGATCCTGAGACGCCGGTGATGCAAACAAACATCCCCAGAGGGATATGAACATCGATATCCTTGAGATTGTTCTGGCGAGCCCCTCTAATAACTAGCTGTTTGCCAGAGCCGGAGCGGCGCTTTTCAGGACAGGTGATCTGCTTCTTCCCGCTCAAGTACTGACCTGTTATGGAATCGGGACAGCTAATGATATCTTCAATGGTTCCGGTAACTACGATTTCCCCTCCATGTTCTCCGGCGCCTGGTCCCATATCGATGATTTGGTCGGCGGCGCGCATCATCGCCTCATCGTGTTCCACGACCAGGATTGTGTTGCCAAGATCCCTTAGCCTTTTCAGGGTTTCGATGAGGCGATAGTCGTCGGCAGGGTGGAGGCCTACCGTTGGTTCATCGCAGATATAGAGAACTCCCATAAGGCCGCTGCCAATCTGGGTGGCGAGGCGAATTCGCTGAGCCTCTCCACCGGAGAGGGTGCTTGAGGCGCGGTCGATGGCGAGATAGTCGAGGCCTACATCCTTGAGAAAACCGAGCCTGGCTCTGATTTCCTTTAGGATCTGGCGAGCGATAGTAAGCTCGCGCTCGCTGAGGACGGGCTTTCTCTTATCGATGCCACCTAGAAGGTCGATCCATTCCCTTGCCTGCTCAGTGAACATTGTGGTCACCTGAGCGATGTTCTTGCCCCCGATAGTTACCGCGAGGGACTCTGGCTTCAATCGCCGCCCTTGGCATGCCGGGCAGGGGCGGGAAGACATATAACGCTCGATGTGCCAGCGAGTATGGTCGGACTCGGTGTCGCGGTGGAGACGCTCCAGGTATGGGATCACTCCCTCATAGCCGGTGAAATGTTGCCGAACCCTGCCGAAGCGGTTTCGATGCCTTATGAGTTCCCCCTCCTCGCCATTAAGTATGAGGTTAAGATCGTCCTCGCTTAGCTCCTTAACAGGCACGCGAAGGGAGAAACCGTAGTTCCTTGCCAGCCTCTCCAGCTCGTGTGAGCGCCAGGAAAACCACCACCCAGGATGGATGGCGCCCTCAGTAATAGAAAGCTCCTTGTTGGGAATGATCAGATCGCGGTCGATTTCCATCTTGACCCCGAGCCCGCCGCAGTCGGGACAGGCTCCATGAGGGCTATTGAAGCTGAAGGTCCGAGGTTCAATCTCACCTATGCTGATGCCACAGCGTACGCAGGCAAAATGCTCTGAGAAGAGAAGTTCCTCGCCATCGGTCACCGACACCAGCACCACCCCAGCACCCAACTTCAAAGCGGTCTCCACAGAGTCGGCGAGTCGACTTTGCTGCTCGCTTCCTTCGATGACCAGTCGATCGACCACCGCCTCAATGGTATGTTGTTTGTACTTGTCCAGGTCGAAATCTTCGGAAAGGTCGTGAATATGTCCGTTGACTCTTACCCGTACATAGCCTGCTTTTCTCAGGTCATCAAAAACCCCTTGGTGTTCCCCCTTGCGGTCCTTGATTAAGGGGGCCATGACCATGATTCTAGCTCCCTGGGGGAGATTGAGGATGGCATCCACGATCTGCTGCACCGTTTGC
>DAOUVR010000026.1 GCA_030667555.1 Dehalococcoidia bacterium | reverse complement strand
CAGTACCCAGATATGAACCGATGTGTCCCAAACCCCGAAGGAATTCAGCAACGGCCATGTTGGGCGTCTTTTCCCCCAAAAATTGATTTGGTTAATACCTCGTCCTGACCGCTAGTTCCCACATCAAACAACATTATAATCTTGTTTGACGCTTATCTCAACATCTGGTGCGGGAATTTCCCCCTGAGAGACCCTGAGTGAAATGAAGAATGATAAAAAGGTGTCGCGCACTGGCAACGACAGCAGGTCTTTAACTCACTGACATACTGCACCTAGCACGCTAGCTAGACAAAGGACAGCCCTACAAATATAATGAGGCACCATGGAGATAATTATCGTTCCTCCGGGGCGCTGCAATACATGTAAACACCACTTATTGGGCGATTACGACTCCGCTACAGACTACCAGGAGCACTGGTGCGAGATCGAAGACAACGAAATGCCTGGCTGGTGCCCCGGGATGCACCTGGATCACTGCGTTTTTCTCCCATCAAGTGACGATGAATTTTGCCCTTGCTACGAGATGATGGATCTGCCTCCAGAGCTATTATAAGGAGGAATCCTATTGACCACTCCCCAGCAACCCAAAGTGCTATACACCAAGGAAGAAATTGCGGAGAGGGTTGCGAGGTTGGCCCAGCAGATCAGCACCGATTACCAGGGGAAATGCCCTCTTCTACTGGGCATTCTCAAGGGGTCGTTCGTTTTCATGGCTGACCTCATTCGCCTCCTCCAAATCCCGGTGGAGATAGACTTCATCAGCCTCTCGAGCTACGGCTCGGCAAAGGTAACCTCCGGCAAGGTCAAGGTGGTGCAGGAGCTTCGCTTCCCAATTAAAGGCAGGGATGTGCTGGTTATAGATGACATCGTGGACACCGGACTAACACTGCGCTTTTTCATGGATTACTTGCGTAAGAAAAAACCATTATCATTAAAGCTATGCGCCCTCTTCGATAAGCCTTCACGAAGACAAACACCTATCTCCATTGATTACCTGGGTTTCACTGTGCCTGACAAGTTCATAGTAGGCTACGGTATTGATTACAACGAGCAATACAGATACTTACCCGATCTTTGTGTCATGGAGGATTAACCATGAGCATTGAAGGTTTGATCTCAGTAGCCAAGGGAGAAGCCCCCGCAGACCTCCTCTTTTCCAATGCCAAGATTGTGAACACTCTCAGTGGTGAGATCGAGGAGGGAAATGTTGCCATCTATGGCGAGAAAATCGCAGGCGTAGGCGATTACCAACTGGGCAAGGAGGTGATCGACCTCAAGGGGAAATACCTGTCACCAGCCCTGATCGATGGCCACATCCACCCAGAAAGCTCCTTGCTCCACATCGCCCGCTATGCTGAGGCAGTGGTGCCCCGAGGTGTCTGCGCTATAGTAACCGACCTTCACGAAATCGCCAATGTCAAAGGGCTCAAGGGCGTTGAATACATGCTGAACTGTGCCCAAGCCTTGCCGCTCGATCTATATTTCATGGTTCCCTCCTGTGTCCCCGCAACATCGCTAGAGACTTCAGGCGCACACTTAACAGCTAAGGATGTTGCAACCGCCTTACACTGGGACCATACCATCGGGCTGGGGGAGGTGATGAACTTTCCTGGCGTGCTCGCCGCCGATAAGGAGGTATTGGTCAAGATCGCTTCAGCCAAAGGTAAAATAGTCGATGGACATGCCCCAGGCCTTGGCGGGAAAGAGCTTAATGCCTACATCGCCAGTGGCATTCACTCCGACCATGAATCCACATCATATGAGGAGGCAAGGGAGAAGCTGTTACGGGGCATGTATGTAATGATTCGAGAGGGATCTTCGGAGAAAAACCTCGAAGCCCTCCTCCCTTTGGTTACCGACAAGACTTATAAGAGATGCCTTTTTGTCGTCGACGACCGAGACTGCGCCGACCTCATGGAGGACGGCGACATTGACGCCGTAGTGAGGAAGGCAATTGGATTGGGGCTGGACCCGATCCGCGCCATCCAATTGGCAACAATAAATACTGCCGACTACTTCAGGCTCGAGGGCCTTGGAGCGATTGCGCCAGGCTATATGGCCAATCTCATCTTTTTCGACGAACTCGCCTCCTTAAAGGCTGAGATGGTATTCTACCGAGGGAAGTTGGTGGCAGAGCAGGGTAAGCCGCTCTTCTCGCCCACGGTGCTGGATGACGAAGCGATGACACATACTGTGAATATCAAGCCCTTCACTGTAGACGCGCTCAGAATGCCTGCCCCTGAAGGGGCATCTCCCGTTATAGAGATTGTCCCTGACCAGATAATCACCAAAAAGGTCGAAGAGAGAGCGAGGATTAAGGATGGATTTGTGGTGCCTGATATTGAGCGAGACATCCTTAAGCTTGCGGTCGTGGAAAGGCACAAGGCCACCGGCAACATTGGCCTGGGGCTGGTAAAAGGCTTTGGCTTAAAGAAGGGAGCACTGGCCTCTTCGATAGCCCACGACTCCCATAACGTCGTTGTTGTAGGAACAAACGATGAGGACATCTACATCGCTATTAAGGAGATTGAGAGGCTTCAAGGCGGGCTGGTCATCGCCGCTGACGGCGAGGTACTAGGCTCACTGCCATTACCAATAGCCGGCCTGTTATCAACTGAACCCCTGGAAACTGTGGTCAGTAAGCTGGAAAAGCTTAAAGAAATCGCCGCAAAACTAGGCTCCAAGCCTCCTCACCCATTTGACAATCTCTCATTGCTTGCACTCCCGGTGATCCCCGAGTTGAGGCTCACCGACATGGGGCTGGTGGATGTGGCAGCTTTCAAGCTAATCGGATGAAATAAATAGGAGGGATATAGATGAAGCTGGAAGACAGGATCCGCGATATACCAGACTTCCCCAAGAAAGGGATCATTTTCAAGGACATCACCCCGTTGCTTGCCGATGCCGAAGCCTTCAAGCACGCTATTGATCTCATGACAGAGCATTACAGTGACAAGGGGATTGAGGTTGTTATAGCTATAGAAGCAAGGGGATTCATCCTTGGCGCGCCCCTAGCTTATAATCTAGGCGCCGCCTTTGTGCCTGTACGCAAGGCAGGAAAGCTTCCCGCAGAACTCATCAGTGCCCAATATGCCCTTGAATACGGGTTCGATTCCATTGAGATGCACACAGATGCCCACTCGCCAGGCCAGAGGGTACTGATAGTTGACGACCTTCTGGCAACTGGTGGAACCATGAAAGCCACAATTGAACTGGTGGAGAGGCTTGGTGGGGAGGTTATCGGCATCGCTTTTCTCATCGAACTGACCGACCTTAACGGAAGGCGGCATCTTAAAGATTATCAAATCATGTCCCTGATCCAATATTAAATCGGCCAAGGGAAGATGTACTTATTGGACTTCGATTGCGGTCTAAACTACTACACCATTGCCACTAGCAGGATGGTTGGTGAAACATGAGCAAGCTGAAGGCTATCGAGTGGGTTTCAAGTAAAGTCCGAATTATCGACCAGACCATGCTTCCCCGGGAAGAGGTCTATCTTGAGCTTTCGGACTACCGCGATATGGCATCGGCCATCAAGGAGATGCGCATTCGTGGCGCTCCAGCCATAGGCATCGCCGCCGCCTACGGGATGGCTCTTGGGGCGCAGGGGATCGAGGCGAAATCCAAGGAGGACTTCCTGGTCAAGCTTCGCTCCATTTCCGAGACGCTAGCCGCCACCAGGCCGACGGCGGTAAACCTTTTCTGGGCGCTGGAGAGAATGAACCGCGTGGCGGAAACTGGCAATGATGTCGCCGAGATAAAGGCAGCGCTACTGGCTGAGGCGAAAAGAATAGACGCGGAGAATGAGGAGGCAGATAGAAAGCTCAGCAGCTACGGCGCTGAGCTGATAAAGGATGGCTTCACCATACTGACCCATTGCAACGCCGGCGCTTTAGCGACAGCAGGCTATGGCACAGCGCTGGGGGTGATCAAAGCAGCAAAGAGGCGGGGCAAGAATATCCATGTATTCGCCGCTGAAACCCGGCCCCGGCTTCAGGGGGCCCGCCTCACCGCCTGGGAGCTAAAGCAGGAGGACATCCCTTTCACCCTGATCACCGACACCATGACCGGGCATTTTCTTTCCCGGGGAAAGATTGACTGCGTCATTGTAGGCGCCGACAGGATTGTGGCAAACGGCGATGTGGCCAACAAGATCGGCACCTATAATATAGCGATTCTCGCCATGGAAAATGGCGTCCCCTTTTATGTCGCTGCGCCAAACTCAACCATCGACCTCTCACTGTCATCGGGGGAAGAGATACCCATCGAGGAGAGAAGCCCTGAGGAGGTCACCTACTTTGGAGGGGTCCCCATCGCCCCTGAAGGGGTGCAGGTGGCAAACCCCGCCTTCGACATTACCCCTCATCGCTACATATCTGCTATAATCACCGAGCAAGGCGTCATCAGAGAGCCGTACGTGGAAAGCCTGAAAAAGGTGATGAAGTAACGGTGGGGCGGCCGATTACTGCGATTATTATTGAGAGAGGTTGAAAAATGCCTGAAGCGAAGATTGGGGTTATTGGGGGGAGCGGCCTCTATGAAATAGAGGGGATGACCGATATCGAGGAGGTGAGGCCGACAACGCCATTCGGTGAGCCCAGCGATGCTATCGTTATCGGCGAGCTCGAAGGGAACAGGATCGCCTTTCTCCCCAGGCATGGCAGAGGGCACTACATCATGCCCACCGAGGTCCCATCCCTGGCCAATATCTATGCTCTCAAGTCGTTAGGCGTAGAGTGGATCATCTCTATAAGCGCCGTAGGCAGTTTAAAAGAGGAGATACGCCCCATGGACCTTGTCATCCCCGACCAGCTTATCGACCGCACTAAAAGCAGGGTGAATACCTTCTTCGGTGGTGGGCTGGTGGCCCATGTCACCTTCGCCGACCCTTTCTGCCCGGTTTTGAGCGATATCCTCCATCAGGCAGCTATCGAAGCGGGGGCAAGGGTTCACAAAGGAGGCACCTACGTAGTGATGGAGGGGCCACTTTTCTCAACCAAGGCGGAGTCGAACCTCTATCGCTCCTGGGGAGCAAGCGTTATCGGGATGACCGCCCTCCCTGAGGCCAAGCTGGCAAGGGAGGCCGAGATATGCTACGCAACGGTTGCCTGCGCCACCGATTACGACTGCTGGCATGAAGCCGAGGAGTCGGTAACTATAGAGATGGTGATCGCCAACCTGCAGCAAAACGTAAGCAGGGCGAAAAGCATCCTCAGGACAGCGGTGGCTCGAATACCACAGAAACGTGAATGCGGTTGCGCTCAGGCGCTTAAGGACGCCATCATCACCGCTCCGGACAAAATATCTGACAACATGAAGCGAGAGCTAGCACTCTTGATCGGACAGTATATAAAGTAGGGAGAAGATGACAAGATTTGAGCTTAGCGGGCTGCCAACGGCGGTTGGGAGCATGCCCCACACCGACCCTGTAGAGGCATCATCCTTAGTGGCCAGGTTTTTGCCCCAAATCCCGGCCTGGCCGCAACTGCCCAAAAGGGCCTTCGTGGAAAACATGTATGTCCAGTTCAGCGAGGGTTTCCCCGGTGTGGTCATCGAAGATGACCGCATCTATGTCGATCGCACTAAGGACCTGGATAAGCCTTTAGAGCAGCTATACGCCTCTTACTTGGAGAACAAGATTGAAGAATACGGCATAAGCCCTGATTATGCGGCGGGGCTTCATGCCTTCCTTGATACGAAGCTATCACCCTTAGCCGTCAAAGGTCAGGTGACCGGACCAATTAGTTGGGGATTAACCATCACCGACCAGGAACGGCGCTCCATTCTTTATGATGAAACCCTTGCCGATGCCCTGGCCAAACACCTCCGGCTGAAGGCTGCCTGGCAGGAGATGAAGCTCAAGACCATCTCCCCCAATACCATTATCTTCGTCGATGAGCCATACATGACCTCCTTCGGCTCGGCCTTCGTTTCCATCTCCAGGGAACAGGTGATTAGGCTTCTGGAAGAGGTCTTTTCCGGTATAAGCGGGCTCAAGGGGATCCACTGCTGCGGCAACACCGATTGGTCAGTGGTGCTCTCAACCTCGCTCGACATCCTGAATTTCGACGCCTATAATTACGGCTATACGGTTGCGCTCTATCCCGATGAGGTGAAAGCCTTCCTCGAGAGAGGCGGTATACTGGCCTGGGGGATTGTCCCCAACGATGAGAAGGATGTTACGGGAGAGACGGCCAATAGCCTTCTCGACCGTCTTGAGGAGGTGATCGGGGCACTTGACCGGAAGGGGGTTAGCTATCGCCTTCAAACAGAGCGATGCTTGGTTACCCCAGCGTGCACTCTTGCATCTCTTACCCTGGATGGAGCGGCACAGGCGCTGGAACTCCTCAGCGACGTATCAAAGGAGTTAAGAAAACGTTATATCAAAGAGGGTTGAAAGGCAGTGTTGAAGCGAAGGCTGGGGCGCACCAACTTTGAGACATCGGTGGTGGGGTTTGGCGGCATACCCATCCTGCACCGGCCAAAGGAGGAAGCGGTAAAGGTGGTGAGGCGGGCTATCGAGATGGGAGTGAACTTCATCGATACCGCCAACTCTTACGGTGACAGTGAGAACAAGATTGGTGAGGCGATTAAAGGAATTAGAGAACAGCTTTTCATCTCCACCAAGAGCCAATTCAGAACCGGGAAAGAGGTCAAAGAAAGCATCGAGGAAAGCCTCCGCCGCCTTGCCATCGAAAAAATCGACATAATCTTCATACACAGCGTTGATAGCGAGGAGGAACTGGAGCACCGCCTGAAGGAAGGCGTGCTGGAGACGATGAAGGAGGCAAGACAGGCTGGTAAGGTGGACTATATAGGCATCAGCGGACATAACAACAAGGTGCTGGTTAAGGCGATAAAGACCGGGGAATTCGATGCCATAATCGCCACCTATAACCTGACCAACGACGATGGCAATCGGGAGCTTTTCCCACTGACCAGGGAGCTTGATGTGGGCGTGATCGTTATGAAACCCCTGGTCGGAGGCTACCTCGCCGTGCCGCCTGAAGCGGTGCAATTTAGGGTGGAGGATAAGGCGACAAGCACCGCTGAGGCATCGTTAAGGTTCGTGTTGAGCAACCCTTACATCACTACTGTAATCCCGGGAATGGGGACAATCGAGGAAGTGGAGGAAGATGTCCCTCTGGGCTATATCCCTCAGAAGATGCAGCCGAGCGAGGTAAAAGAACTCCAGGAGAGAGCGAAGGAGGTAGGCTACACCTTCTGTCAGGGGTGCGGCTACTGTTTGTCCAAATGTCCCCAAGGGATCGATATTCAAGGTGTGTTCCGTCTTCTGGTGTTCCACCAGCAGTATGGCATGAAGGAATGGTCGGAGAGGGTTTATCATGAAAACCACGAGGCTAGAGTGTCGCTTTGCGACGAATGCCAGTCCTGCATGGAGGTATGCCCCACCCAACTTGATATACCGGCAAAACTTAGAGAAGCGACAGCCATTCTAGAGTCGAGATAATATGCTATGAACAAAAGAAAAAGGGTAGCTTTACAAAAGCACCGCAAGGCAAGAAAGAAGCGCGAGGAAAAGAAGAAGGCGTAGCAATAAAGCGTGTCGTCATGAAGCAGGCCTATCTTCTCACCGGTGGCCCCGGCGTTGGTAAAACAACGCTAATCAAGCAGGCGATTGACAAGGCACAAGTAAACGCGGGGGGATTTTTCACCGAGGAGATAAGGGCAGGCGGGGTGAGACAGGGCTTCAGGATCGTCACCCTGGACGGGCAAGGCGCCATCCTCGCCCATATCGATTTCATGAGTCCCTTTCGGGTTAGCAAGTATGGTGTTGACGTCGAAAGCCTGGACACAGTAGGCGTTGCCGCCCTCAGGGACGCAATAAGGGAATGCGATGTGGTGGTCATCGACGAGATTGGGAAGATGGAGCTCTTCTCCCCCTCGTTCAAGGATGCTGTACTGGAAGCCCTCGATAGCAAGAAGAGAGTGCTTGGCACAATCATGCTCGCCTCCCATCCCTGGGCAGATGACATAAAACGGCATGCAGACGTCGCCCTGATCACGGTAACCAGAGCGAATCGGCAACAGGTTCTGGCACAGGTGCTCAGGTGGATAAGGTCACCGATAACATAAGGTTGAAAAAGGTGGGACCTATTTGCCATTGCGAGGCTTGTCGCGAATGAAAAGAAGTTTCCATCTGTTCACCCTGAGCCTGTCGAAGGGCCTGTCCTGAGTTCACCGAAGGGCCGCTCATGGTTCGACAGGCTCACCACGAACGGCTTATGGCTTGCCTATTTTCATAATTCGTTGGTGGACAATGGCCCATGAATGTTTGTTAAGGGCTACGACTTACCGCAATGGCCGGAGTGATAGCACGTCATAATAGAAATTCTAGAGGCAAGGGCCAATAAATGGTAGAACAACCACCGCTTGTTCAAGCACTCCTGACACCAGCAGCATATCCTCATCATCCCGAGAAGATTGAGATGGTGCAGACACAGATGTCTTTTATTTTCCTGACAGGCGATTATGTCTATAAGGTGAAGAAGCCGGTGGATCTGGGCTACCTGGACTACACCACACTGGAGAAGAGAAAGCACTTCTGCCATCAGGAGGTGATACTGAACAGGCGGCTATGCCCTGATGTTTACCTTGATGTGGTGCCGATAATTGATGACAAGTGCGATATCTCAGTGGAAGGAATGGGTGAGACAATTGAGTATGCGGTAAAGATGCGCCAGCTACCTCAAGAGAGGACTATGGACCATCTGCTTAAAAACAATCAAGTAACCAGGGAGATGGTGGAGCAGGTGGCCCAAAGACTGGCGTCGTTTCACCAAGAGGCGGAAACTAACGAGATGATAGCAAGCTACGGCGACCTTAATATCCTGGCAACCAATACTGAGGAGAACTTCACCCAGACAGAGAAATATATAGGCGTCACTATTTCGCCAGGAAAATACGATGTTATCAAATCTTATACCGAAGCTTTTCTCAAAGAAAACACCGCTCTATTCCGCCAACGAATGAGAGACGACAGGATAAGGGACTGCCATGGCGACCTCCATGCGGCGCATGTCTGCTTCACCAACGGTATCTGCATCTTCGACTGCATTGAATTCAATGAAAGGTTCCGCTTCTCTGATGTAGCCAACGAAGTCGCCTTCCTCGCCATGGACCTGGATTACCATGGACGCACCGACCTGTCGCGGCACTTTGTTGAATCCTATATGGAAGCATCCGGCGATCAGGAAATGATGAAGCTTCTCGATTACTACAAGTGCTATCGGGCGTATGTCCGGGGGAAGGTGGAGAGCTTCAAGCTCGATGACCCCCTTATCCCAGCGGAGGAAAAGGCACGGGTCAAAGACATCGCCAGGAGGTACTTCGACCTTGCACAATCGTACATACCAAAAGATAATTGAACAGCGTCATTCTCTTGTGGGGATGATGAGTTGAAAGAGCTGTTTGCGAAATTTATAGAGACCCAACTGGGGTCGGGCGTTCTACTTATCACGTGTGGCCTTCCCGGCACGTGGAAGACTGAGACCAGCGAGGAGCTATCGAGGATAAAGGGCTATCCCATCCTTCGGTCCGACCTGATCAGGCTGGAAGTGCTCAAGGATGAGGACATATTCGACGAGAAGGTCGCCTCAAATATGGGCAAACGAACGATGGTCTATGATGAGACCTTCCGTCGGGCGGACGAGAGTCTGGAGAGAGGCGATAGCGTGATACTTGACGCTACCTTCGTCACACAATCGTTAAGAAGGCGTGCTGCTGCAATTGCAGCAAAGCATAATCGTACCTTCGTCGTCCTACAAACCAACTGCCCCCGAGAGGTGTCAATCGCTCGTATACTGAAGCGGACTCAAGAGGACTACGAATCAAACGCACTGACCGAGCAAGCCTATATCAACAATGAGAAGAGATTTGAAAAGGTTGACCTGGATGACCTGAAGCATTTGAACCCCAGCCTAGACATCGTCCATTTGACAGTAGATACACAGTACGACCCTCCCGAAGATTGGCATATCATTGGCATGGAGAAGCGATAGGAACTCTTGTCACCCT
>DAOUVR010000006.1 GCA_030667555.1 Dehalococcoidia bacterium | reverse complement strand
TGTGCTGTTGGTTGCAAGAAGGCCTTCGACCAGGATCCAGAGAAGTACCTCACTGACGAAAACAAGTAGCTTTGCTGATGGAGCTGGGGTTGAGACGGAGCGAGGGGCTGGATACTCCTATACCCCACCAATGCTACCCATTTTCAGGTGGCTTCTCACTATGGGTGGAGAGCCGACGAACCCAAGCCGCCCTGTCCGCAATATCTCGGTCAAGTAATAAACGGTTGATTGCTACTCGCCTCCAACCCCCACACGGCGCCGACCGTTCGGCCAGCAGCCTCTTGGCAAGCAGCAACAGCAAGACCCCGACGAGGCATACGGTCAGTTGCCACGGTTCCCTCAAGCTGAGACTGGACAAGGGCAGCGTCACCGCGGCGGCGAGTGCCCCCAGGGGCGAGTTCTTCAGAATTGCCAGAATCAGAACCCAAACGACGACAAATATTGCCAGTTCCCAGGGCGCAACGATGGCAAGGGCCCCGATCATGGTTGATAGGCCTCGACCTCCAGAGAAACCAAGGAAGATTGACCAGTTATGACCGGCGATGGCAGCGAGGCCAACGACACCCTGCGCCCACATCGGGGAATGCAGCACAAGGGCAGCCACGGCAACCGGTGCCAGACCCTTTGAGACATCGAAGATCCCTACCGGGACCACCGCCCATCGAGCTACCGAGTGAAACACATTGGAGCCGCTAACGGTTCCACTGCCGTAGTCCCTGATGTCAACACCTTTCAGCAGCCTCCCCGCGATATAGGAAGTGGGCACCGAGCCGAGAAGATAGGCACCTACAGTCAGCAGTATTAACCAGGGCAACATAAGCTAACTCTCAGTTTTACCTCGCAACCCCTCAGAGCCTTCTTTTACCTGAGTCAGGGCGCAAACAAGCCAGGTGACCCACTCCCCCCTGAGCCTGCCGGGGAAGAGCGGCCTGGAATGAGAACCGCCTTCGGACAAAAGAAGCTCCTTTGGAGGTTCAACCCTCTCATAAGTGTCCAAGGCACCTTCATAGGGAGCCACAGTATCTCCTTCGCAATGGACGAACAGCTTGGGGAAATCCCCCATCTGCTCCAGAGCAGCGGACTTCAATCTTTGCCCAATTCGCAGTGCCTTCTGCCAGTTGATGCGCAAGCGATATCCACGCACCCGCATCCACAGCCTGAATATGAAGCCTGCAAGCCCCCCAGATCCTGGCAGCGCGCCACAGCGAGGATACTCAAGGACGACGCTGCCTAGCTGTATTACATTGTGGTAGAGAGCAGCTAATGCCTCACCTGACTGACCTTTTACCTCGCCGGGACCCGAAATGGAGACCAGAGCTCGAAGGTCCTTCAACTTAGCAGCAGCTAGGATCGCCGCCCCTGCCCCAAAGCTATGCCCAACCAGAGCGACGCGCTTCGGATTAACCTTGGCATGGCTGCACAAGAACCTTAGCGCAGCAATAACATCCTGGGATATGTTTTCATCGGCAATTCCATCGCTCTTCCCATGACCGCGGAAGTCAAATGTGAGAGTAGCAACACCCTTTCGCACAAGCCTCTGGGCGACAGGCCTCATGGCTCGATGGTCCGTTCCCATACCATGGCAAAGGACAGCGCCGGGGAAAGGTCCGTCACCTCTAGGGAGAAGGAGCTCTCCGTATAGCGTTCCCTCCTCGCCAGCGAAATCTATCGACTCAGTATGCCATTTCATCATGTTAACATTTCCCGCTGTTCTGCCAAAGAAATTAGACTCTGGGCACAATCAAACGGAACATCCACCCCACCAATAGGCGTCTCATCAGCACTCCCCAAACCATGAAAGTCGCTGCCCCCGGATGTGAGCAGCTCATATTTATCAGCCAGGCCAACGAGCCGCTGGACGGTGCTCCGACGGTAACCACCATAGTATGCCTCCAAGCCAACAAGCCCAATCCCCTTAAGTCTGACCACAAGTGCCTCAAGGTTACTAATGTCCGCTGGATGCGCCAGCACTGGCAAGCCACCTGCCCTTAACACCATCTCCACTGCCTCAACAGCAGAGAGCCTATCACGCTTAACGTAAGCTGGCCCTCTGCGACCAATATACTTGATGAAAGCCTCTTCGAAGGAAGAGATGTGGCCGTTCTCAAGCATCACCTGGGCAATGTGTGGTCGCCCCATTGACCCGCCGGCAGCCAGTTCCTGCACGCGCTGCCAGTCAACATGAACCCCCAAGCCGTCCAGCTTGGCGATCATCTTTTTCGCCCTTAACTCTCGGGAATGGCGCAGTACCTTCAAACCGCTCTGGAACTCCATATCTTCATAGTCCATGAAATAGCCGAGGATATGAACCGTACCGTCCGGCGCATCGGTGTTAATCTCCACACCAGGGATCACCCTGAGGGAAGGAAAATGTCTGGCCGCCTCTCTAGCAGATGAGACCCCCTCAACGGAATCGTGGTCGGTAATGGCGATTATCGTTAGCCCCTTTCTTGCCGCCACCTGAACTACCTCCTCAGGAGTCAGCCGCCCATCAGAGGCTGTGGTATGAAGGTGAAGATCAACTTCCATTGCTATTCCGTCTCCCTGTCAATTCGGACAATGCTCTTTGCCACCCCCGTGCTTTCCTCTACATCAACTAAAACGGAGTTAAGAACGACGCTCCCCTTCCCCACAGATAGGCGATGTGGAAGCTGTGTAAGGAACCTTCTGATCACCGCATCGGCATCGTCCCCAATCACCGAATCGAGGGGACCAGTCATACCCACATCGGTGATATAAGCAGTGCCTTTAGGAAGCAAGCGAGCATCTATGGTTCCCACATGGGTGTGGGTCCCCAGCACAGCACTGACTCTGCCGTCTAAGTACCTTCCCATGGCCACCTTCTCCGATGTGGCCTCGGCATGAAAGTCAGCGATGATCACAGGAGGTTTATCGACAATCTCCTCAAGGAGCTGATCCATCGCTCTGAATGGACAATCGAAATTACCTATGAAGGTACGTCCTAAAAGGTTAACCACCAACACCTTACCCTTTGTAAGGTAACCTCGACCTGGCACACCCGGGGGATAATTCAACGGACGCAGGATCGCCAACTCACTATCAAGACTGGGGATAATCTCCTTGTGATCCCAAATATGGTTCCCTGAAGTGATAACATCAATTCCCGAAGCGAAAAGTTCTTCTGCTGTTTCCCTTGTCAACCCGAGACCACCGGCAGCGTTTTCACCATTGGCGATAACCAAATCAATTCTGTATTCCTGACGCAGATTAGGCACCAGCACTTGCACAGCCCGTCTGCCAGGCCTGCCAATTACATCGCCAACCAATAGTATTCGCAACTGCCCCCCTACTTTGCGTAGTCTACCGCTCTAGTCTCTCTGATAACCGTCACCTTTATCTGACCCGGATACGCCAGAGTTTCCTCGATTCTCTTCACAATATCACGGGCAAGTCTCAACGCCTCAAGATCATCTATCTCTTCAGGTTTAACCATAATGCGGATCTCACGGCCAGCCTGAATAGCATAGGATTTCTCCACGCCAGAGAAACTATTTGCCACACTCTCCAGTGCCTCGAGGCGCTTCAGATAGTGCTCCAGAGACTCCCTTCTTGCCCCTGGCCTGCCACCACTAATGGCGTCAGCAGCGGAGACAATAAAACCCATAACGCTCATCGACCCAGCCTCTCCGTGATGCTCTGCGACAGCGTTAGTCACCTCTTCAGATTTGTCCCACTGTCTGACTAAGTTAGCGCCAATCTGAGCATGGGGTCCCTCCATCTGGAAGTCCACCGCCTTGCCAATGTCATGTAGCAATCCTGCTCTCCGCGCCAGATTGATATCGACTCCCACTTCTGAAGCCATCATACCAGCCAGATGGGCTACCTCAATGCTGTGCAGAAGCACATTCTGTCCATAACTGAACCGATACTTTAGACGACCTAAAAGCTTACTTAGCTCTGGGTGCAACCCAGGCACACTAGCCTGCTGCACTGCCTTTTTCCCCTCAGCTTGGACCGTTTCCTCCACCTCATCTCTTGACTTCTGCACCATCTCCTCAATACGTGCGGGATGAATGCGACCATCGAGGATGAGTTTTTCCAAGGCAATACGCGCCACCTCGCGACGTAGCGGGTCGAAAGACGAGATGGTTACCGCTTCCGGAGTATCATCGATAATGAGATCCACCCCCGTCGCACTTTCAAGTGCCCTTATGTTTCTCCCCTCTCGCCCAATAAGGCGTCCCTTCATCTCATCACTGGGCAGAGGAACCACGGAAACAGTTGTCTCTGATACCACATCGGTAGCACAGCGCTGAATGGCTAAGGTGATGATCTCCTGAGCCCTTTCTCCAGCCTCTTCCTTGAGCTGAGCCTCGATCTCCCCAATACGCCGGGAGACATCCTGACGAACCTCTTCCTCCAAGGCCTCCGCCAAGAACCCCTTCGCCTCCTCGCTGGATATCCCGGAGATAAGCTCTAGTTGCTGAATCTGCTTCCGCTTTAGCTCTTCAAGATGTGCCAGCAGGTCTTGCGCCTCCTTTTCTTTGGCGCTCACACCTCGCTCTCGGCGCTCCAAGCCGTCCGCTTTTTTGTCGAGATTCTCTTCCTTTTGAGCAATTCGCCTTTCCAGCCGATTAAGTTCACCGCGCCGCTGTCGGTTCTCTGCCTCCGCTTGGGACTTAATCTTTATTGCCTCCTCCTTGGCCTCAAGGAGTACCTCCTTATGCTTCGCTCGAGCGTCAACAAGGAGACTTTCGGCCTCCCTCTCAGCAGTACGAACCCTACGCGCTGCTAACGCACCTCGCGCCAGATAGGCAACCAGTCCCCCGATTACCAGCCCACCTAGCGCCATACCAATTAATTCAAACATTTTCATCTCCCCTTTCGTCTGGGGCTTTCCGGGTTAGCTAAGGCCACCAATGAATTATATCCGTATTGAGGCCGCCGTTTGCCTCAAAGCCAAGGCAAGTAAAGCTAGCTTGACTCCTGCCATAGGCGCTCGATAGTCCGGTTGATTACATCGTAGCTAAAGCCCCGCCTGCCCAGAAAAGCACCCAGCTTTTGCCTGAAGGTTTCATAGTCCTTCCCTAGATTGTGCCCCTTTCTCCGTGCTGCCCGATAGGCGCTCTCCTCATCATCAACTCCCTCTAGAACCTCATCTACCATCTCTGAGTCGATTCCTTTGCGCCTCAGTTCCATCTTAAGTAGTCTCTTGCTCCGAGGGCTAAAGGACTCCCGATTCTCTGTCCAAAACCGAGCAAAGGCAGCATCGTCCACAATTTGTCTTTCTTGCAAATGGAGAACTACCCTATCTGTAGTTTCCTTCTCGAATCTTCGGTAGAGCCTCTGCTTTATCTCCGCCTCACTGCGCGGGCGATAACTCAACAGGCGCAGTGCAGCCTCAAGGCACTTGCCAAAAAGGTCGGCTCTTACCAGTTCGTCTATCTGCGAATCAGAGAGCGATTGGCCCGTGTGAAGGCCCTGTTCCTGAACCACCCCCCTATCCAAGCTGAAGGCGAAGGTGCCACCCAAGTAAATATTGACCCGGCTCTTCCCCCTCTTCTGATCATCAATAGCGGTTATAGTATCCATAATTAAACACAAAAAGGCCGGATTGCGAAATCCCAGCCTTTTGCTGACATTAGTCAGAATTTATAACTGTGCTAAACCGCTTGCGGGAGGTCTTGAGGCTTAAAAACCTCCGCCCTTATTTGCCCCTCAAGTTCTCGGGCGACCTCTATATGCTCCCTGAGGTAATCCTTAGCGTTCTCACGGCCCTGACCAAGACGAACCTCGCCATAGGAGTAGAAGGCACCTGTTTTCGTCACCAAGCCAATCTCTGTCCCTATGTCAAGGAGACTGCCCCCCCTGCTTATCCCTTGGTCGAACATGATGTCAAACTCAGCGTTCTTAAAAGGAGGTGCAACCTTGTTCTTAACCACCTTCGCTCTAACTCGGCTCCCTACCATCTGCTCTCCCTTTTTGATGGTTTCCAGTCGCCTTAGATCAATCCTAACCGAGCTATAGAACTTCAGCGCTCTACCCCCAGGGGTCACCTCAGGGTTGCCAAAGAATACCCCTACCTTCTCCCGTAACTGGTTGATGAAAATTACAGCGGTTTGCGACCTATGAATAGCAGCAGTAAGCTTTCTCAGTGCCTGGGACATCAATCGAGCCTGAAGCCCAACATGAGCGTCTCCCATCTCACCCTCAAGCTCTGCTCTAGGAACCAGGGCAGCCACGCTATCAATGACTACCACATCTACCGCGTTGCTTCTGACTAAATACTCAGTGATCTCCAGTGCTTGCTCCCCGGTATCCGGCTGGGATACTAATAAACTGTCCTCTCCCTCTACTTTAACACCACAGCTAGCGGCATATCGCTTGTCGAAGACATGCTCAACGTCGATATACGCTGCCTTGCCACCGCGATTCTGAGCCTCAGCGATAACATGAAGAGCCAGAGTCGACTTCCCACTCATCTCCGGTCCAAAGATCTCAGTGACCCGACCCCGCGGTATGCCACCAACACCAAGGGCGATGTCCAATGCGATGGCACCAGTAGGAATAATATCCACTGCCATCATTTTCGAGGTTTCCCCAAGCCTTATTATCGAGCCTTTGCCAAATTGCTTTTCAATCTGGCCGATTGCCAGTTCCAAGGCCTTCTCTTTCTCCGTAGTCATCTCGCCCCTGGTATCAAAAAATGAATCCTTCAAGAAGTATGATAGCACAGCCACCTCGCCAAGACAAGGGGGCAGAATAGGAGAAAAACGAAAATAAGACTACATTAACTTAAGATATATGAAAAAGAGAAACTGAGACCGCTACTAGATTATTACAGGAGTTTCCACATTTGCGGTAATTGACGGACAAGCGTCAGGAGTTTCTTGTGGAGGACTTTACTAGGTCATGATGGGCAGAGCCAACCCAATAAAAGCTCTGCCTAAACCACGCCATCTATATCTATTTGACTATAGCTTCTCGATAGATGAACCAAACAATGGTCGGGGTGAGAGGATTCGAACCTCCGACCTCTTGCACCCCATGCAAGCGCGCTAAACCGGACTGCGCCACACCCCGTTTTCTTCGGCGCCAATTATTCTATCAATACCCACCCAGAATTGCAAGGGACTATATTCGTTTATGTGACTAGTGCGGTATATCACTTATTCGCCATTGTCTCTGCCATTGCGGTTAACCAAAGCCCTGAGCGCAGTGAAGGTGAAGCGAAACGAAATCATATTTCTCCACCCGCCATGAGATGGATTGATACACGCTTTACGCTGAGAAGCCTCCAAACCCACATAGAAGCGCTCCTTCTGGTCTTCCCTCCCAGGTATCCTTGCGATGGAGTGGAGCCTCTTGACAAAAGGATTGCAATCCCTCATAATGTATAATAGAACATATGTGCGATAAAGAGCGAAAAATCTTTCATGTTGACCTTGATGCTTTCTTTGCCTCTGTAGAGCAGGTGCTGAACCCTGAACTCAAAGGAAAGCCTGTTGTAATTGGCGGTGAGCCTCGCTCTCGTGGCGTTGTCTGTTCCGCCTCCTATGAGGCGAGAGCCTACGGACTTTGCGCTGGCATGCCCCTGATGCAAGCATATCGTCTCTGCCCCAATGCGATATTTTTGAACGGCCGCTTCTCCCGCTATCGAGATGCTTCAGCAAGAATCATGGCCATTCTCGCCGATTTCACCCCCTACCTGGAGCCTGGAGGCATCGACGAGGCCTATCTTGATCTCACCGGCTTCGAACCCCTCTATGGCCCTGCCAAGGAGACGGCACTAGGAATAAAACAGATGATAAAGAACGAAACTGGGCTTACCGCCTCGATTGGCATTAGCAATTCTAAGCTGGTGGCTAAGATCGCCTCTGCCTTATCAAAGCCTGACGGAATCCTTGAAGTAGCACATGGAAAGGAGCGCTCATTTCTCGCCCCACTGCCTGTCGCCAAGCTCCCCTGCGTGGGCCCAAAGACAGAGCAGTCGCTGAAGACGATGGGGATCACCACCATAGGGGAACTAGCCAATTTCCCGGCCCTCCTTTTGAAGAGCAGCCTGGGTGCTCTGGGTGAAGTAATCCACCACTATGCCATGGGGATCGATGAAAGGAGAGTCGAGCCCCCACAGCCACCTAAATCGATAAGTCGTGAGACCACCTTCATTAAAGACACATTAGACTACCCTTTTCTTAAGGCGACCCTGTGTTACCTCAGTGAAAGGGTAGGCGCTGAACTGCGTCGTAACGGTAGAAGTGCCAGATGCGTCGTTCTAAAGCTCCGGTATGCTGATTTTTACACTATCACCCGTAATTACACACTGAAGGAAGCAACGAGTGCTGACTGGATCATCTTCGATACGGCGCGTGAACTCTTGGAGAAGGCTCTTCGCCAAAGGAGGCAGCAAGTGCGCCTTATCGGCGTTGGGGTATCAAGCTTAATCAATGACGGGAGACAGTTTAGCTTTTGGGATTCATCCATAGAGCGCCGGGAGTGTCTGGACGTGGTTATCGACCGCATCCGC
This sequence comes from Dehalococcoidia bacterium, assembly GCA_030667555.1. Classification (GTDB taxonomy): domain Bacteria; phylum Chloroflexota; class Dehalococcoidia; order E44-bin15; family E44-bin15; genus DAOUVR01. Next base: position 7,141 of record DAOUVR010000006.1, on the reverse strand, counting down.
AGTAGGTATGGCTTCACCGCACTCCAGAGAGGACAAACCTTACTGCTCAAGGAGGTACTTCCCACCGAGAACGGTAACTATGTGTTAAAGGCGCCATCCCTTTCCCGCTAGCACACTTCTACGATTTTGCTTAGCAGATAAGAAGGGCTCTAATATAGCCTATCTCTAAATGGGATGGCCTGACAGGGTAAGAATGCTTACGGAAGAAAAGATGAAGGGTCTATCCCTTCTTGACAAACTGTCGAAGTTGTGAAAAATATACATCAAACTATAATAAAGCAAAATATTATAGAATCCCAATATTCAGGTGGAAGGAGAGTAGACCAAATGAGCGACTTGATGACCGTTAAGGAAGTGGCAGAGTATCTAAAACTGAATTACATGACTGTTTACAAGCTGGCCCAAAAGGGCAGAATCCCTGCCTCTAAGATAGGAGGGAACTGGCGGTTCAAAAAAGATCTGCTGGACGAATGGATAGCTAAACAGTCAACGGTAGTAGAGGGAAGTGTGCTCGTTGTTGATGATGACCCCGGTGTACGAGAGATGCTCAGTGATATCATCTCAGAGCAAAGGTACAGGGTCGTAGCTGTCGAGAATGGAGAGAGAGCCATTGAGGAAATGGAGCGGCAGCGCTTCGACCTGGTTTTTCTAGATTTGGTGCTGCCGGGGATGAGTGGGGCGGAGGCCCTCTCCGCTATAAAGCAAAAGGATGAGAAGGTGATAGTAGCTATCATCACCGGTTATGCTGATGACCCTGTAGCCATGGAGGCGATGTCCTTAGGACCACTTCTCATGATTCGCAAGCCTTTCAGGGTTGATGATATCTTAGAGGTTATCAGTATAATCAGTAGTGCATCAAGACGATAGTGAGAGGAACAGAGTGAAAGCACTACGTGCTGCATTTCTTAACTCATTGAGAACCGGCATAAGACTCTTTGAGGGGGCGCCTCGCCGCTGGTTCCACCGACCATCCCAAATTGAGGATGATAGGCTGAGGGAAACGCTGGCGAGATACAGAGCTCTGGTTGATGATATTAACGAGGTCTATATAGTAATTCGAGGAGAGCACATAGTCTTCGCCAATCAAAGATGCGCTGAACTTCTGGGAAAACCGGTGGAAGAGCTATTGGGGCGGAGTTTCTGGGAGTACGTAGCTCCTGAGAGTGTGGAGGTTACCAAGCAAATCTATGAAGCTACCATGACGAGAGAGGCAGTGCCTGAGACCTGGGAGACCACCATCATGAACGAAGCTGGGGAGAAAACCCCGGTTGAGATCAGGTTCAAGAGGATTATCTATGAGAGCAAGCCTGCCTATGCCCTGCTAATAAGGGATGTCTCAGCGAGAAAGAAGGCTGAGGAAGAGATCATCCAACGCAGCAAAAGGCTAGAAGTAATTAGTGAGCTCACCAGGATCATCGGCTCTAGCCTGGACATCAGAGACATATACCAAGCCTTTACCAGCGAGATTAAGAAGATCATCGATTTTGACCGAGCAAGCATCGCTCTGGTTGACGGGGATAAACTCAGGTTCTTTGCCGTTTCTGGTGATGTGGAGACGGGACTGGGTGAAGGAGACATTATTCCTTTAGCTGGTTCCACCACAGCATGGGTTATGGAACACAAGAGGAGCAACATTGAAACAGATTTTACGCAGGAGGCGCAATTTTCTATCGACGAGAGGCAACTCCTAAAGAGCGGACTAAAGTCGGCAATTCGCGTCCCCCTATTCTCCAGGGGTGAGGTCTTTGGCACCTTCAATCTTACCAGTCGCCACCCTAATGCCTACGGCGAGATGGAGAGGGAGGTACTGGAGCAGCTTGCCGGGCAGATAGCAGCGGCGGTGGAGAACTCCCTGCTGTTTATCCAGATAAGTGAACGCGAAAATGAGCTAAGCAAAGCCTATGCGGAGCTCAAAGCAGCACACGATCTCATGGTTCAGTCGGAGAGTCTAAGGGCCTTGGGTGAGATGGCTAGTGGTGTTGCCCACGACTTCAATAATATGCTTTCGGTCATTCTGGGTCGGGCTCAGTTGGCTTTGGGTATTACCAAAGACCCCAGGATGGTAAAAGATCTTCGAATCATCGAGCAGAGTGCTCTTGATGGCGCCAAGACGGTACGCCGCCTCCAGGACTTTGCCAGAGTGAGAGTGGATCGGGAATTTGAAGTGCTCGATTTGAATGAAGTAGTGAGGGACGCCTTGCAGATGGTAGAGCCCCGCAGGCTGGAGCGACAGGCAATAGACCGGATCGCGATCAATATTAGCGCTGAGATGGGTAAGGCGATTCCTATTGAGGGAGACTCTGCAGAGCTGCGAGAGGTTCTAACTAACATCGTGTTTAACGCCATGGATGCTATGCCTCAGGGTGGCAAGATCACCGTTAAGAGCAAGCTGGAGAACAACCGGGTGGTTCTCTCCATTACCGATACTGGCATGGGCATCCCTGAGGAGATAAAGGGGAGACTCTTTGACCCATTCTTCACCACAAAAAGCCCTGAAGGGCTTGGGATGGGGCTTAGCGTGGCCTATGGTATTATTAGCAGGCATGGCGGGAGCATCAACGTAGATAGCTCTGCTGGAAAGGGGGCAACCTTTTGTATCAAGCTGCCAGTGGCGGTCAGCGCCGGCAAGAGACTGCTGCTTCCAGAGGAGCCCACCTCCATAAAGAGGGCGACAATTCTTCTTATCGAAGACGATCCGCAGACCAACGAAGTTCTCAGGCTCATGCTGGAACGGCTAGGCCACAAAGTAGAGGGGTTTACTAACGCAAAGGAGGCTCTAGAGACCTTTGACAAGGACAAGAGCGATTACGACATCGTAGTCACCGACATGGGAATGCAGGAAATGTCAGGACGTGATGTTGCCAGGAGAATTAAGGAGATGAAGCCTGAGACTTCGGTGATTGTAATCACCGGCTGGGGGACACAACTCGACCCCGGGGAACTGAGGGGAGTGGGGATTGACGGGGTCATCTCAAAACCCTTTACCAAAGATGCTCTTTCAGCAAAGCTAACAGATTTGCTCCCCACCAGCGCGGGGAGCAAGGCTCAATGATGCCGAAGCGGATTACACCTCCAGTCTTCACGATTGACCAGACTACCACACCCCCAGTAATATCTTGACCCTACCAAGAAACGGGTCTCGTTTGTTATATAAAGAGCTGACTACTAATGTCCGTCACTAGATATTAGCGAAGGCAAGCCCTCTGCAGCCTCCTCCAGTTCTCTAAGTTTTTCATCCGCCTCCATTTGTCTCTTCTGTATTGTAGCGGCGGAGCTTGATGCATTACGATAGAATTCCTTCAACCTAGGTACGTTACTAAGCTTGGAGAAGATAAGTGTCACGCTGACGTCGTTCCCCGCTCTGGGATAGTCGCCACTTCTGATTACGGCATCCTCTGCCATCTCCCTCATAAGACCTCCGAGTTCTCTCATCATTGCTATATTCATTTCCTTAGATGGCGCGGAGATCATGTATAGAGCCTTTCCGGCATCCCCAGGATTAACTGTCACCGAAAGCTCGCTTATGGCTTGATCCACTGCCTCCAATCCCCTCTGGGTTTCTCTACCCTTTTTCCTGAAGCTTCGCCTCCTTTCGAAGGGCAACCTGTTGAATGTCGGCACACCCGACCTGCCTACGCCTATGGTGGTCCAGCCCTCCATAGTCTGCATGATGTCACCGGCATCGACGGTCTTCGCTCCAACACGACTTCGCTTTACCTCCTCACCAGCACAGAGCATATCATAAAATGGTGCCACTATTTCCTTGTTGATCTGCTCCATATTATTGACCAGGTTGGCATCCCTCTTAATAAATCGCTCGTTGTCACAAAGAATCACCGCATCGGCGACACTGTATGTAGATTTAAGAGAGGTTGCAACATTGTAGATGGTCCTTTCCTCTGTGCCTTCTTCATGTCCAAAGGGGAGAATGGCAAGACAATAAACCGCTTTATGTGGATATCGTTCCTTCAGCGCCTTGGTAAAAACTGGCATCGCCCCTGAGCCTGTGCCGCCAGCGGTACCAGCAATAACTAAGAAGGCGTCTGTTTCGTAGAACCTTTCTCCCGTTCTTACTGCATCGATTATCTTGTAGCTATCTTCCTTTGCCACCGCAGCACCAACTTCGTTTATCTTCCCCACACCATGACCGCTAGTCTTCCTACCTCCGATAAGAATTCGATGATGAAAATCGCCTCTTATAGTGCGTAGCCCCGTCAGGTCAGCTTGATCGGTATTCACCGCATATGCAGCAGTGATTATGTCAATCCTTCGATTAGACCTCGCCTTCTTACCCAACCTGGCAAACTCATCGGCGATCCTACCACCACACTGCCCCAATCCGACAACAACTAATCTCATTCTACACCTCCATTTTTGTTCATCTGTCTTCCCTTGTTGAGAGCCATTTTTTCACAATAAGCCTTCTCCTGTCAACCCTCACCAAATTAACTTGTTAACATCTCGTTCGTTTACTCATATATTCAGGACTCGCCTCACCATTATATTATTGACCGAGATTACCAAGAGTCTATCGCAAAGCCAGTTACTCCTCCCATGTCTTCCCAAGAAGAGCTTGAATGAACTAAAGAATACCGAAAGGAGGGATCACTGGGGTAGCCCTCTTATGGGCGCTTTCGGTCATCATGGCCTCAACCTTTTTCCTTACCGCCTCCCTCGCCTCGCCACTGGTAAGATAGCGATCAAGCTCCTCATAGGTTATCCCCATTTCGTTTTCATCTGTTTGCCCCTCCCAAAGGCCTGCCGATGGCGGCTTCTCGATGATCTCATTGGGGATACCAAGATGGCTCGCCAACTCCCGTACCTGACTTTTCACCAGATTCCCCAAGGGCAGGATATCTACGCCGCCATCGCCATACTTGGTGAAGTAGCCGACAGATATCTCACTCCTATTACCAGTGCCCACCACCAGATAGCCAAGCCGATTTGCCAGGTAGTACAGAGTGAGCATTCTCAGCCTGGGCTTCAGATTAGCTTCAGCGAGTTTTCTGCTGGCAGGATCGAATTCGCTTACCGGCAACAACCCCAGCAATGATTCATATACCTCATCCAGAGTGATAGTCCTAACAGGAATTTGGAATTTCCCAGCAACTGTCCGGGCATCTTCGATATCGATTTCGCTACTGTAACAGGGCATGACCAACCCAACACAGTTCTCTGGAAAGGCTCGCGTACACAGAACAGCGACCACCGCAGAATCGATCCCCCCGCTCAAGCCAAAGACCACCCCATGGAGCCCCGCCCCTGATACCTGCTCCCTTATCCACGCTGTCAGTTTGTTTGCCAACTCTTCCATAAGCAATAGTTGACCGACCAGACTGCTTGAAGTATACTCTCCAGAAGGCTATCAAGTCAAAAGGCCAACGAGCAAATGGACACCACAGCCTTCATCATAATTTTTATCGCTCTTGCCATAATCATAACCCTGCGCCTTGCGCTCCGATCCTACAGGCTACGGCAGGCAAGTAGTGAAAACCAGGAGCCAACAGAACCGGCATCTTCCCTGGAAAAGACCACCACGACAGCAGAGTGCACATCATCAGAAATCGACGCACGAGTCGAAAGACTCGAAGAAACGCGTCTGCTGGATAAAGCTACCCCGACGGCAGGTCACACCCCCACTCAAGCTGACGCCGAACTCGAAAAGGCGGTCGAGATTTCCCATCTCCATAAATCCTTCGGCGGCAATGAAGTGGTCAACGACGTGTCCTTCAGCCTTACAACGGGAGAGGTCTTTGGCCTGGTGGGACCAAATGGGGCGGGGAAGACCACAACGATAAGAATGCTGATGGACATTATAAGGCCGGATTCAGGGGAGATCCGGCTCTTTGGCCAGCCCCTGGAGGAGGACACCAAGAACAGGATCGGCTATCTCCCTGAGGAGAGAGGCCTCTACCGCAGGATGACGGTCTCCGATTCCCTGGTTTACCTGGCCAGCCTGAAAAACATGGAGGCAAAAGTTGCCAAGGAGCGGGCGGAGGAGCTTCTGAAGCAAGTGGATATGCTCCCCCATCAAGGGAAAAAGATAAGCGAACTCAGCCGCGGCATGGGGCAAATCATCCAGTTCGTGGTTACTATTGCTCATAATCCCGACCTGATTGTCCTCGATGAACCGTTCGCCGGCCTCGACCCGATAAACACGCAACTCTTGAAGGAGATCGTTCTCGAGCTTAAGGAGCAGGGAAAAACAATCATCCTGAGCACCCACATGATGAACGAGGTGGAGGAGATGTGTGATCGAATCATGATGATCGATAAGGGGCGCGTAGTCCTCTATGGGGAATTGGCCGAGATAAAGTGGCGCTACCGCAACAATTCCGTATTTGTGGAGTGTGATGGCGATATCGGCGAGTTGGAGGGTGTGAGCAGAAAGCAAGCGCGTGGCAAGCATCTAGAGCTATTTCTGGATGGTGAGACCCCGCCTCAGACGATACTTAACCAGCTTGTAGAGAAGAACGTTCAGGTCAACCGCTTCGAGGTTTCCACTCCATCGCTAAATGAGATCTTCATTCAGGTCGTAGAGAAAGGACGATGAAAAAGACCTGGCTCATCGCAAGACACGAGTTTCTGACCACCATCAGAAGGATCGGCTACATCCTGTTCACCATAAGCTTCCCCGTGCTGGCCGTATTGGGAATGCTGATTTACCTGGGAGTGACGTACTGGGTTGTCAGCCCCCCCCCAGAGGAGCAGAAGATCGGCTATGTCGACAATACCGGCATGTTTAATGAATATACCAGCGCAGATGGTGTTGTTTTCATACTTTATGAAACGAATGATGCGGCCAAGGAAGCTCTGCTTAGCAAGGAGGTCGGCGAGTATTTTGACATACCCGAGGACTATCTAGAAACGGGGCTGATTAAGAGATACACCACGCAGCGGGAGTTGGAGCTACCAGAGGGAACTATGGCGCGGATGGAGGACTTTCTCGTCGCTAACCTGCTCAGCGGTGAGGTCAGCGAGGAGTTAATGGAGAGGGCGCAGAAGCCGCTGCTGCCGATGTCCGTTCGACTGGATCCGGAAACAGGTGAGAGCATACCGCCGGAGAACCTGTTTGTCGCCTTTGCCCTGCCCTATGGCTTTGGACTGCTGTTCATGATGTCCCTTTTCGTCACCTCAGGCT